>CAZRSG010000008.1:21456-32524 GCA_964602705.1 uncultured Oscillospiraceae bacterium | reverse complement strand
ATGCACAAGTTATACCCATGGAAGATATAAACTTACACTTTACAGGAGATATGCATGCCATTACAAGTTCCCATAACCTATTATCAGCTATTATTGATAACCATATACAACAAGGGAATACCCTTAAAATAGATGTAAGGCGGATTATATGGAAAAGAGTATTAGATATGAATGATAGGGCATTAAGAAATATTATTATTGGGCTTGGCGGTAAAGTAAATGGCTCACCAAGGGAAGATGGCTTTATGATTACGGTAGCATCTGAAATAATGGCAATATTATGTTTATCTGAAGATTTAGATACTTTAAAAGAAGGACTTGCTAAAATTATAGTAGCCTACACATATGATAATGAACCTATTACTGTAAAAGATTTAAAAGTAGAAGGTGCAATGGCATTACTCTTAAAAGATGCCATAAAACCAAATTTAGTACAAACACTTGAAAACACACCATGTTTTATGCACGGCGGTCCCTTTGCAAATATTGCACATGGTTGTAATAGTCTTATAGCAACTAAAACCGCCTTAAAATTAAGTGACTATGTTATTACTGAAGCAGGATTTGGGGCAGACCTTGGCGGTGAAAAGTTTTTAGACATTAAATGCAAATATGGTAAAATAAAACCAGATGCTGTAGTTATTGTTGCAACTGTTAGGGCTTTAAAATATAGTGGTGGCTTAGGAAAAGAAGACCTTACTAATGAAAATTTAGACGCCCTTAGTAAAGGAATTGTAAACTTAGAAAAACATATAGAAAATATAAAAGAATTTCAATTACCGGTTGTAGTATGTATAAACCACTTTGCCGGTGATACAGAAGATGAAATATCATATATTAAAAACTTCTGCAAAAAGATGGGTGTAGAATGTGCTTTAGCAGATGTATTCTCAAAGGGCAGCCAAGGTGGAATAGATTTAGCTAATAAGCTATTAGATACAATTAAGAATTCTAAAGGTAACTTTAAATTTTTATATAAGGATAACTTATCAATTAAAGAAAAGATTCACACTATAGTTACTAAAATTTATGGAGGCAAAAATGTTACCTATACTCGGGGTGCAGAAAATGATATTAAACAAATAAACCAATTAGGCTATAGCCACTTACCTATATGTATGGCAAAAACACAATACTCACTTTCCGATGACCCCAAATTATTGGGTAGACCGGAAGGATTTACAGTAACAGTAAGGGAGGTTAATATTTCGGCAGGTGCAGGCTTTATTGTTGCTATAACAGGTAACATTATGACAATGCCGGGATTACCGAAACAACCAGCAGCTGAAAATATTAATATTGATAAAAACGGTAACATAAGCGGTCTCTTTTAGTAGGGGCAGACGACCCTGTCTGCCCGCTAAAAAATATACTTAACAAGGAAAGGTAACCATGGAACTGACAAAAAGCATAAAACTAACAAGTCATTCCCCTAAAGAAACAGAAGACCTTGCATACACAATAGGATTAAACTTAGGCGAAAAAGCAATATTATGCCTTGATGGGGACTTAGGCGTAGGTAAAACTGCATTTGCAAAAGGACTTGCACTTGCCTTAGACATAAAAGAACATATCACAAGCCCAACGTTTACAATAATAAACCAATATGAAGGTAAGGTTCCCCTTTATCATTTTGATGTTTACAGGATTTATGACGTTGAAGAGATGTTAGACATAGGCTTTGAAGAATATATATATTCCAAACAAGGTATATGCATTATAGAATGGTCAAATAGAATTAAAGAAATATTACCTGATCAATACTTGAAGATCCATATAAACAAAGACTTAAAAAAGAATATTAACTATAGGGAAATAAAGATAGAATCCATAGGCGATAAATACAATAAGATAATTAATAATTTACAAAAAAGCAACTTTTATCAAAGGAGTACAAACAAATGAAAGTTCTGGCAGTGGATACATCATCTAATGTTGCAAGTGTAGCAATAATGGATGAAGATACATTAATAGGCGAATACATATTAAACAATAAAAAAACACACTCACAAAAACTAATGCCTATTATCAAAGAAATTATCGAAAATACAGGCTTAAAAATAGATGATATAAGTCTTTTTGCAGGCTCAAAAGGACCCGGTTCTTTTACAGGGCTCAGAATCGGTCTTGCTACCATTAAAAGTTTAGCACATGCAACCGACAAACCTGTAATTGGGGTATCAAGTCTTGAAGGATTAGCTTTTAACATACCCTACTGTCAGGAATTAATATATCCAATTATGGATGCCAGAAGAGATAGGGTATATAATGCAATATATAGGTGGCAGACTGACACCATAATTAGTAAGCAAGACCATAGGATAATTACAATAGAGGATTTAATAAAAGAAGTAAAAGATAAGGGTGAAAAAGTTATATTTTGTGGAGATGGTGTAAATATTTTTACTAAACGATTAAAAGGTGAATTGGGGGACTTATGCCAAATAGCCCCCATAAGCCATAGGACACAAAGGGCATCTTCAATAGCAGCCCTATCATTACAAAAATTTAAAAAAGGACAAGTAGAAACTTATATAGACCTTTTGCCCCTTTATCTAAGAAAATCCCAGGCAGAAAGGGAATATGAAAGGAGTAGATTACTGTTAACAAATATGTTGACAGGCATAGACATATGTAGTATAATGCAGTCAAAAGGAGATGATTACATTGAATATTTATAAACCAAATGAATTTGCAGAAATGATAGGGGTATCTGTAAGGACACTTCAAAGATGGGACAATGATGGAAAATTAAAAGCATATAGAAATCCATCTAATAGAAGATATTATACTCATAGTCAATATGTAGAATATATGGGTAAAATAGTACAAGAAAAAGATAAAAGAAAAACTATTATATATACTAGAGTTTCTAGTAATGGACAAAAAGATGATTTAAAAAATCAAAAAGACTTCCTTAAACAATATGCTAATGCAAATGGAATAATAGTTGATGAAATTTTTGAAGATATAGGAAGTGGATTGAATTATAATCGTAAAAAATGGAATAAACTTTTAGAGGACTGTATGTTAGGTCTGATTAAAACAATAATTATATCACATAAAGACAGATTTATAAGATTTGGTTTTGAGTGGTTTGAAAGATTTGTTAAATCTAATGGTGTGAAGCTTATAGTTGTAAACAATGAAAAATTTTCTCCTCAAGAAGAAATGATACAAGATTTAATATCTATAATTCATGTTTTTAGTTGTAGAATACATGGTTTAAGAAAATACAAAAAGAAAATTGAGGAGGATAAAGACATTGTTAAAGGCGTATAAAACAGAGATTAATCCAACAATAAAGCAGAAAAATAAAATAAATCAAAGTATTGGTGTTTGTAGGTGGTTGTATAATTCTTATATAGCTAAAAATAGAGAATTATATAAAAGTGAAGAAAAATTATTTATGAGTGCTTATGACTTTGATAAATATATTAATAATGAAATAAAAGTATTAGATGAATATAAGTGGATTAATAATTGTAGCTCTAAGGCTAGAAAAAAAGCTATATGTGATGCAGAAATAGCATATAAGAGATTTTTTAAAGGTCAAAGTAAATTTCCTAGATTTAAAAAGAAAAACAAATCTGATGTTAAAATGTATTTTGTTAAAACAGATAGTAAAACTATTATACCATGTGAGAGGCATAGAATTAAAATTCCTACACTTGGATGGATTAGGTTAAAAGAAAAAGGATATATACCTACAAATAAAATAATTAAAAGTGGGGCTGTATCACGTATGGCAGGAAGATATTATGTGTCAGTGTTAATTGACGAAGAAGAACCAAAGAAAACAAAACTTAATGAATTTGGTATTGGTATTGACTTAGGAATTAAAGACTTTGCAATTTGCAGTGATGGCGAAACTTACAAAAATATAAATAAAACTAAAGAAGTAAGAAGTTTAGAAAAGAGATTGAAGCGTGAACAAAGAAGACTTTCAAGGAAATATGAGAGCTTAAAACAAAAAAATAAAATAAAAGGAGGAGCTACTAGGCAAAATATTCAAAAACAAATAGCCAAAGTACAAAAACTTCATCAGAGACTAACTAACATTAGAACTGATTATATAAACAAAACAGTAAATGAAATAGTTAAGCAAAAACCAAGCTATATAACTATTGAAGATCTTAATGTGAGTGGTATGATGAAGAATAGACATCTTTCCAAGGTAATTGCAAAACAAAAGTTTTATGAATTTAGAAATAAACTTGAGTTTAAATGTAAATTATTTGGAATTGAATTAAGAGTTGTAGATAGATTTTATCCTTCAAGCAAACTGTGTCATGAATGTGGTTGTGTAAAATCAGATTTAAAATTATCTGATAGGATATACACTTGCAATGAATGTGGATATGAAGAAGATAGAGATATTAACGCAAGTCTTAATTTAAGAGATGTTAAAATCTATAAAGTAGCATAACAATGAAGTTATTTATAGATATGTACCGATGGCTAGTCGGGAATTTACGACTGTGGAGTATTATATCAAATGTTGGTAGCTCTGCGGAGCGAAAACAGATACTATGAAGCAGTAAAAATCTCGGTATGGATATGTTTGCCCATATTTTGAGTAGCAGTCATAATAATGAAAATAGCAATAGCAAGTGACCATGGTGGTTTTGAACTTAAAGAAATAATAAAAGAATATTTAAAAGAAGAAAAATATGATATAAAAGACTTTGGGGTAGAAGATGAAAAATCAGTAGATTATCCGGATATTGCAGAAGATGTTTCCAAGGCTGTTATATCTAAAGAATATGAAAAAGGCATACTTATATGTGGTACCGGAATAGGGGTTTCAATTGCAGCAAATAAAATAAAAGGTATAAGAGCAGCCCTATGTAATGATTGCTACTCCGCAAAAATGGCTGCAGAACATAATAATGCTAACATAATTACAATAGGTGGCCGTGTAATAGGTTCAGAACTTGCAAAAGAAATTATAAAAACATATTTAAGAGCCAACTTTCAACAAGGAAGACACCAAACACGTATAGATAAGATAAGTGCTTTAGAGGAAAACTAAAAATCAATAAAAATAAATTTCATAGGGGAGGTAAAACAAATGAACAAGAAGGTAAATGTTATGGACCATCCATTAATCCAGCATAAAGTATCACTAATAAGAGATGTAAATACAGGTGCAAAAGAATTCCGTGAATTAGTAGAGGAAATTTCAATGCTTATGGCATACGAAGTAACAAGAAACATGCCTTTAAAAGAAGTGGAAATAGAAACACCCGTATCAATAGCAAAAACAAAAGTCATATCGGGTAAAAAATTAGCAATCATCCCCATTCTAAGAGCAGGTTTGGGCATGGTAGATGGTATGCTAAGGCTTATACCGGCAGCAAAAGTTGGCCATATCGGTTTATATAGGGATCCAAAAACACTTGAACCCATAGAATACTATTGTAAGCTACCTAACGATGTTGAGGAAAGAGAACTAATAGTCCTGGACCCCATGCTTGCAACAGGGGGCTCTGCCTCCGAAGCCATATCCTTTATTAAGAAAAAAGGAGCTACAAATATTAAATTAATGAGTATAGTAGCTGCAAGAAAAGGAATAAAAAAGATATCAGATGACCATCCGGATATAGAAATATACTGTGCCGCAGTTGATGACAATTTAGATGAATATGGTTATATTGTTCCGGGTTTAGGTGATGCAGGTGATAGGCTTTTTGGCACAAGATAGTAATTAAAAAGATATTGGGGGGAATTTTATGAATAGGAGAGATAAATATAATTATTATTTAGATATAGCACAAACAGTTTTAGGGAGGGGAACATGCCTAAGAAGAAATTATGGTGCAATAATAGTTAAAAACGACGAAATAATTTCAACAGGCTATACCGGGGCACCAAGAGGAAGGAAAAATTGTAGTGACTTAGGTTTTTGCAGAAGAGAACAATTAAAAATTCCACGTGGTCAGAGGTATGAACTTTGCCGGTCAGTCCACGCCGAAGCTAATTGTATAGTCAGTGCCTCAAGAAGAGACATGATAGGGTCAAGCTTATATATAGTAGGCATAAATGTAACAGATGGTAGCCTTGTTAAAGAAGCCACATCCTGTGCGATGTGTAAAAGATTAATAATAAATGCAGGAATAGAAAAAGTTGTAATTAGAGACACAAATAATGATTTTAGAATTATAGAAGTCCAAGAATGGATAGAAGATGATGATTCATTATCTGATGAATTGGGCTATTAATAATATAAATACTTACTTATAAATATAGCAGCGAGAGGTCGCTGCTATATTTATAAATGCTAACCTTCAAGTAGGTCAATAGCCAATCTTATCCGTTTAAGACTTTCTACCTTACCTAATACAAGGGCTAAATCTATACCCCCACCCGGGGTAAATTGTTTACCTGATAAGGCAACTCTTATAGGCCATAACATTTGACCATTTTTAATTTGAATATGTTTAACTAAATCCATTAAAGCCCCATGAATATTTTCCTTATCCCAAGTCTCTATACCTTCCAAAACAGGCAAGGCTGCCTTAAGGCTATCTAATGAATTTTGCGGATTTGTTTTCATCTTTTTATGAATATATAAATCTGTACTATATTCAGGTAGCCTATCAATAAAATCAACTTCATTAGGAATGTTTGAAAACTTACTGGTTCGTGTAAGTAATAATTCACTTAATAAAGATAAATCAACATATTGGCTTTTAATAGCCTGCTTATAATAGGGCAGGGCATTTTTATGGAAACTTTCCAAGGATAATTGGCGTATATATTCACCATTTAACCACTCCAATTTTTGCACGTCAAAAATAGCCGGTGACTTACTTATCCCCTTTATATCAAAGTTTTTTATTAATTCTTCCAAGCTAAAGACTTCCTCTTCTCCCCCGGGACTCCAACCAAGCAAAGCAATATAATTAATTACAGCATCCTTTAAATAACCTTGTTTAATAAAGTCTTCATAAGAGGCATCACCATCACGTTTACTAAGTTTTTTAGATGGTGTCTTCATAACCGGCGGAACATGTATATACTCAGGAATATCCCAAGCAAAAGCCTGATATAATAAATTATATTTAGGTGTAGACGATAGATACTCACTACCCCTTATAACATGGGAAATCTTCATTAAATGATCATCAATAACGTTAGCAAAGTTATAAGTCGGTAAGCCATCAGACTTTAATAGAACATTATCATCAAGGCTATCATTTTCTACCTTAATTGTACCATAGACTAAATCTTTAAAAACCGTAGAGCCTTTAGTAGGAATATTCTGCCTAATAACATATGGACAACCACTCTTAAGTTTCTCCTCTATTTCATCCTTAGACAAATATAAACAATGCTTGTCATATTTATGGACAAGGTTAGCTTTTTCATGCTGGTTTCGTAACCTATCAAGTCTTTCCTTATCACAAAAACAGTAATAGGCACCTCCTAATTCAATTAATTTTTGAGCATAGTCCTTGTATATTTCCCTTCTTTCACTCTGTATATAGGGTCCATAATCACCAGGCAAGTCAGGTCCCTCATCATGCTTTAAACCCGTTTCTTCCAATGTTTTATAGATGAGTTCTATAGCCCCATCAACATACCTTTCTTGATCAGTATCCTCTATACGTAAAATAAAGCTACCATCATAATGTTTGGCTAAAAGGTATGCGTATAATGCCGTTCTTAAATTACCTACATGCATATAGCCGGTTGGACTTGGTGCAAACCTGGTACGAACTTGAATATCCGACATATAAATCCTCCTATAAAATTAATAAAACAAAACAAATAGACAGGTCACTTGTCTTGTTCCTGCCCTTTCTTCTTTAACTATTCCCTTAAATTTAATATAATATAATTAAGAAAAACAATAGTAAATAAGCATAAAAAGGCTTTTTTCTACCAACAATTATAACATAAAAACTTATATAGTAAAATGAAAGAATATAAATTTTTTAAAAAATACCTATAAAGCTATGAATAAAGGTATAAATAAGGATAAAGTAAGGATAAAGTAAGGATAAAGTAAAGCCTCTATAAAATAAAAACGACTATAAATATTTTATCACTTAAAGTTGACAAAGCAGGTCTAATAAAATATTATTAAAAGTATCATAAAGTATAGAATTATATAAAATCAAATATTGGGAGAGTGGATAAGGTATGAATATAGAACTTAACTTTGCAGACAGAGTTCAAGGGTTAGAAGGTTCTGCTATAAGAGAAATATTTAAAGTTATACAAGAACCAGACATTATCTCTTTTGCAGGTGGCTTACCGGCAGCAGAAATGTTTCCAAATAAAGAATTAGCTGAAATATCAAAAGAAATATTAGACAAAGAAGGGGAAATAGCATTACAATATGGAATTACTGAGGGTTACCAACCCCTTATTGACCTACTTAAAAATAGGATGAAGGAATTTAATATTGGGGCAGAATTAGACAATTTAATAATTGTTAGTGGGGCACAACAAGGAATAGACCTAACAGCAAAAGTATTCTTAAATGAAGGAGATGGAATTATAGCTGAAAACCCAAGTTTTATTGGGGCATTAAATTCATTTAGGGCATACAAGGCAAAAGTTTACCCGGCGGATTTAGACGAGGACGGTATAAATATTGAACAGGTAGAAGAAACTTTAAAAACTAATAAAAACATAAAACTTATCTATACAATACCAACCTTTCAAAACCCATCAGGTATTACAATGAGCTTAGAAAAACGAAAAAAATTATTAGAACTTGCAAATAAATATAATATTTACATCATAGAAGATAACCCTTATGGGGAATTAAGGTTTAAGGGTCAAGACTTACCAACAATAAAGTCCCTTGATAAAAATGGCAGAGTCATATATGTAGGCTCATTTTCAAAAATCCTATCACCCGGTTTAAGGTTAGGATGGACGGTAGCAAATAGTGAAATAATTAAAAAAATTGTAATTGTAAAGCAAGTGAATGATGTTCATACAAATGTATTAGCCCAAATGATGGCAGTAGAATATATGAAAAGATACTCTATTGATGAACATATTAAAAAAATACAACAACTATATGGAAACCGCTGTAGCTTTATGCTTGAGTGTATAAATAAGTACTTCCCGGCATATTGTAAACCTACCAAGCCGGAAGGTGGGCTTTTTCTTTTATGTACACTACCGGAAGGCTATAACTCAGCAGAAATATTAAAGAAAAGCATAGAAAATAAAGTTGCCTTTGTACCGGGTAGTACATTTATGGTAGACCAAGGTGGAATATATGGTAACTTTAGATTAAATTATTCAACAGTAGGAGAAAGCAAAATAGAGCAAGGAATTAAGACACTGGGTAAAGTTATAGAAAATATTTAGTTATAGAAATAATTTAGTTATAGAAAGTATTTAAAAGAAAACAAATAAAATTAATTAATTAGTTAATCATAATTATAATAACTAAGATAGCAATTGGTAAAAGGAAGTGACTATATTGACAGACAAACAAGCAAATATTGCGAAAAAGATAATTTTTAGTGGCATACAACCCTCAGGATGTATAACAATAGGTAACTATATAGGAGCCTTAAAAAACTGGGTTAAGCTGCAAGCTGAATACAGGTGCCTGTTTTCAGTAGTAGACTTACATTCTTTAACCGTAAGGCAGGAACCGAAAGAACTAAGGAAAAGAAGTATGGAATTCTTAATGCAATATATTGCATGCGGGATAAACCCGGAAGAAAACCTACTATTTTTCCAATCCCATGTAACAAGTCATGCAGAATTAGCATGGATATTAAATTGCTACACATATATTGGTGAACTAAGCAGGATGACCCAATATAAAGAAAAATCTGAAAAACATAACACAAACATTAATGCTGGTTTATTTACCTACCCGGTTTTAATGGCAGCAGATATACTATTATATCAAACAGACTTAGTACCTGTTGGCAACGATCAAAAACAACACCTTGAAATTACAAGGGATATAGCAGAAAGATTTAATAACCTATACGGTAAAACCTTTAAAATACCGGAAGCATATATAGCAAAGGTTGGGGCAAGGATAATGGACTTGCAAGAACCCGATAAGAAGATGTCAAAATCTGAAAAAGATACAAATGCATATATAGCAATTTTAGACGAGCCGGATGTAATAATGAGAAAACTTAAAAGGGCAGTAACAGACTCAGGCAGTGAAGTCAGGTACTGTGAAGGAAAAGACGGTATTAATAACCTAATTAATATATATTCAAGTTTAGCAGGTATAGGTGTAAATGAAGTAGAAGAAAAATTTGAAGGCAAGGGTTACGGTTCCTTTAAAAAAGAAGTTGCAGAACTTATAATTTCATCCTTAAAGCCTATACAAGATACCTATAAAGAATTAGAAAAAAATAAAGATTACGTAGAAAAGGTTTATAAAGAAGGGGCAGAAAAAGCTACTGAAATATCAAGCAGAACCCTAAATAAAGTATATAAAAAAGTTGGTTTAGTCCTTAAATAGCATTTCTGTTTATTGACAAGAAACCTGATTAGATATACAATTATACCATTGGAACAAATTACTATAAATTATAGAGAGGTGTGTTGTTTTGAATTTTCCAAGTATATGGGTAATATTATGCTTTAGTATAGCATTTATAGTAACTTTTGCAACGACACCTATTGCTAAAATTGTAGCCCACAAGATTGGTGCTATTGACACTCCAAAAGATGAAAGAAGGGTACATAAACTACCAATACCACGATTAGGTGGTTTGGCAATATTTTATGGATTTATAGTAAGTGTATTATCATTTATTGAACTTAATAAAAGTATACGGGGTATAATTTTAGGCTCATTACTAATAGTCATATTAGGAATTTTAGATGATGTTAAGGAATTAGGTGCAAAAGTAAAATGTTTAATCCAAATAGTTGCAGCCCTTATTGTTGCCTTACACGGAGTAAAAATAGAATTTTTAACTAATCCAAATATTTTCAGTATAAAAGAAACAGTATCCTTAGGTTTCTTATCAATACCATTCACAGTATTATGGATTGTAGGTGTAACAAATGCAATTAATCTTATTGATGGTTTGGATGGATTAGCAGCAGGAATATC
>CAZRSG010000008.1:0-21446 GCA_964602705.1 uncultured Oscillospiraceae bacterium | reverse complement strand
ATAGCTTCAATAGCCCTTTTCGTAATAGCCCTTTTAGTAAGTGAGGCTGAAATTGCAATGATTACAGCAGCATTAGCAGGAGCATGTATAGGATTTTTACCCTACAACTTTAACCCTGCTAAAATATTTATGGGTGATACAGGGGCGACCTTTTTAGGATTTATATTAGCAACAATTTCAATTGAAGGTCTATTTAAGGGCTATGCAGTAGTCTCATTTGCAGTACCCTTGCTTATTTTAGGCTTACCAATATTTGATACAGGCTATGCTATATTAAGGAGAATGACCAAAGGACAATCCATTATGAAAGCAGATAGGGGTCACCTTCATCATAGGCTATTGGATATGGGATTTTCACAAAAACAAACAGTTATAATATTATATACAATGAGTGCAATATTAGGGTTAAGTGCTGTTATCTTAGCCGGAAGTGGTGCATTAAGGGCTATGGGTCTAATCTTATCCGTATTGATAATAGTATTTGCCGGTGCAAAATATATGCATGTAATAACACCCATTAATATAGAACCAATAGAAGTGACAGAAGTAAAATCTCCAAAAAAACCGGACATAACTTCCGAAAATGAAAATGATCCTAAATAAAAAGAACAAGGGATAAATAATTAAATAATTATAAAATGACAGGTTTAAAAACTTAACTGTCATTTTTATAATATATACATTGATTTGAAAGGAGTATACATATGCCTAAAATAAAGGTTATGACAATCTTTGGAACAAGACCGGAGGCTATTAAAATGGCACCATTAATAAAGGAACTAAACAAGTCCGATAAAATAAAAACTATTATATGTATCACAGCCCAGCATCGTGAAATGCTTGATCAGGTAATGGATATATTTGATATAAGGGCAGACTATGACTTAGATATTATGCAAGAACGCCAAACACTTGTAAGCATTACCATTAATGCCCTTGATGGTTTGGATAAAGTAATTAAAGAAACAAAACCGGATCTGGTACTTGTCCATGGTGACACTTCAACATCATTTATAGGAAGTTTAGCTGCATTTTATAACCAAGTTCCAATAGGTCATGTTGAGGCAGGCCTTAGAACCTTTGATAAATATTTTCCATACCCTGAAGAAATAAACAGGAGGCTTACAGGGGTTATGGCAGACCTTCACTTTTCCCCAACAATAACAAATAAGAATAATCTTTTAAAAGAAGGTGTTAAAGAAGATACTATATATATAACCGGTAATACTGTAATAGATGCACTACAAACAACGGTACAGGAAGGATATAAATTTAAAACTAACTTATTACAAAAAATTGATTATGAGAACAAAAGGGTAATATTAGTAACAGCCCACAGGCGTGAAAACTTAGGACAAGCCCTTGAAAACATTTGTAAAGCATTAAAGGAGATTATTGAAAGATATAAGGACACAGAAATCATTTATCCGGTACACCTTAACCCGATAGTGCAAGAAACAGCATCAAAGATATTAGGCAATATAGAAAGGGTACACTTAATAGCTCCGGTTGATGTACAAGAATTACATAATATCATGAATAAATCCTATATGATTCTTACAGACTCAGGCGGCCTACAAGAAGAAGCACCATCATTGGGAAAACCTGTTTTAGTCCTCAGAAACGAAACAGAACGCCCTGAAGCGGTTGAAGCAGGAACAGTTAAAGTCATAGGTACAAATAAAGATACGATTATTAAAGCAGCCTCTGAATTATTAGATAATAAAAAAGAATATAATAAAATGGCACAAGCAGTAAATCCATACGGTGATGGAAAAGCATCGGAACGTATCGTAGCAGCAATATTAGACAAGATAATAACCGGAAGATAAATATAAAAATAACAATTAAATATTAGATTCTAATAAAATAACATTTATAAAATGCTAATTTAAAATCAATATGACCAAAAGTAATGTGGAAATAACTATCAATAAAATTTTTAAACATTGACAATAAGACATAAGTAAATATAATAATAATAGGATATTAAAAATTATAAAATAAAAGTAAGACTAAAGTTAAACAAACAACCTATAAAAAAGGTAACATTTTTGAAACAATAATTAAAATGGTGGTGAGTTAATGACAATAGATCTTATAAAATCAATAAAGGACATCGAAACAGAAGGGGAACAAATAGAAAAAGAATCAATACTTGAAGCTAAAGAAAAGATAGAAGACGCTGTAAACAAGGGCAATAACATTGTAGAATTAGCAAATATACAATCGGAAAAAGAAACTCAAAAGATACTATCATTGGCAGAAGAAAAAATAGGAAAAGAAATAGAAGGTATAGAAAAACAAACCTTAGAAGAATGTGCAAATATTCGTCAAGAAGCAGAAAAAAATATTAATTCTGCTATAGAAAAGATTATGGAAAGGATTGTGACTATTTATGGCAATAGTTAAAATGAATAAGATTTCCATAATAGGCTTAGCAGAAGAAAAAGATGAAATCTTGAAAGAACTTATGGATATAGGGCTTGTGGATATTGAGGACATGCAAGAAAAGACAAATGAAGAAGAATGGGTATCACTTGTATCTAAAGATGGGAATACAGAACTTGTAGCAAAATTAAAAGAAAAGATAGAAAAAATAACAAAAGCAATAGAATACCTATTACCATACAAACCTGTAGCTAAAGGCCTATTTACAAGCAAAAGAAAAGTCCATAAAGACCAGTATAAGGCTGTGATAGAAAACCAAAAAAGAACATGGGAACTTGTAGAAATAATAGAACAATATAATAAGGACCTATTAGAAATTCAAAATAAGGAAAACACATTAAACAACCTAATAGATACATATAAACCTTGGAAGGGGCTATCTGTTCCATTAGAAATTACAGCTACTAAAACTACTAAACTAATTTTAGGGGTAGTTCCTGCAAATACAGATATTCAAGCCTTGAAAAAAGAAATAAATGATAATTTGCCTGAAAGTTATTTAGAATTAATTAACTCGGATAAAGATCAACATTACTTATTGTTAATATACCATGCAAACAATGAAGAACACCTAATAAATAACTTAAAAAAGGTTAATTTTGTACCGGTCAAATTTAATGACACATTAGGAACAATCAAAGAAAATATTAATAAATCTAAAGAAGAAATTTTAGCCTTAGATTTACAAAGAAAACAAATAAAAAAAGAAATACAAGATATGGCAAGCTCAATAGGGGAATTTGAAATATTATATGACCACCTAATAGTAGAAAAAGATAAGGCAGAAGTTCTTGATAAGATTATCAAAACTAATAATACTTTTGTAATAGAAGGTTGGTTACCAGCAGAAAACTCTAAGGGAGTTCTAAGAATAATTTCAGAAGAATTTACATGTATAGTTAACTTGCGTTCACCGGAAAAAGACGAGGAATTCCCAGTATTATTAGATAACTTATCAAGTGTACAGCCATTTGAGCTAATAACTGAGCTTTATAGTTTACCAAAATCAACAGAAATTGACCCTAATATATATATGGCACCATTTTATTTCATGTTTTTTGGTTTAATGATAGGAGATGCAGGTTATGGAATTTTAATGTCTATAATAACAGGCATAATATTAATGAAATATCAATTAAAAGGAATGGTAAAAAAGTTAGTCAATCTCCTTTTTTTAGGTGGAATTTCTACATTTATATGGGGAGCCTTATTTGGCGGCTGGTTTGGGAATATAGCGGATATGTTTACCGGTAAGGAAGCAACAATACCACCACTATGGTTTAACCCATTAGATGATCCTATGAGGCTCTTAATATGGTCATTTATCTTTGGTATTATTCACCTTTATGCCGGAATGGGCATAAATGCATTAAAGATGATAAAAGATGGAAAAATTAAAGATGCCATATATGATGTAGGATTTTGGTATATATTTTTAACAGGAATTATCCTACTAATTACCGGTGGTATAACAGCCATAATAGGAAAATACATGGCTATATCAGGAGCAATATTACTAATCTTAACACAGGGAAGAGAAAAGAAAGGAATAGTAAGCAAGTTCTTTTCAGGTATATTAAGTTTATATGATGTAACAGGTTTTCTAAGCGACGTACTATCCTATTCAAGGTTATTAGCCTTAGGCTTAGCAACAGGTGTAATAGCATCTGTAATCAATACGATGGGAACTCTTATAGGATTCAATGTGCTTGGCATAATAGTGTTAATTATAGTATTTATAATAGGCCACTTATTTAACATACTTATTAATGCCTTGGGTGCATATGTACACGCAAGTCGTTTACAATATGTAGAGTTTTATGGCAAGTTTTATGAGGGTGGGGGTAAAGCCTTTAATCCCTTTAAAATAAAAACAAAGTATACTAATTTAACTAATAGTAGGGAGGATATTTAATATGTTTAGTGTTGTAAAATGGTATGAAATATTTTTTGATGGTAATTTTCTTGCCTTGTTGGGGGCAGCCTTAGCAGTAGTTTTTTGTGGATTAGGATCTGCAAAGGCAGTAGGACTTGTGGGAGAAGCAGCAGCTGGTGTAGTAACAGAAGATCCGGAAAAGTTTGGACAAACTTTATTATTACAAGCCTTACCGGGGACTCAAGGTGTATATGGCTTATTAACCGCCTTTATAGTTCTTAATAAGGTTGGAATTATAGGTGGAGAGCTCATAAAACTTACAACAGAACAGGGACTTTATTTACTGATAGCATCATTACCAATTATGATAGTAGGGTATGTATCTGCCATAGCACAAGCTAAGGCAGCAGTTGCAGGTACAGGCATTGTAGCAAAACGACCTGAAGAGCTTGCAAAAGCAATTACATTTGCAGCTATGGTTGAAACATATGCAGTATTAGCATTATTAGCATCAATATTAATGATTTTTGGAATTAACTTATAATTGAAGGGTGTGTTTTTATGGTAGAGGTAAAGAAGATAACAGAAAAGATTATACAAGAAGCCCGCCTACAAGCACAAATGAATATTGAAAATGCAAAGAGGGAAGCTGACAAGATAATCCAAGAGGCACAAGATGAGGCAAATAAAATAATATCGGATGGTATGGATTGGGTTATGGAAGAAGCAGCTGAAATGAAAAATAGATTAATATCAGCTGCCCATATGGAAGCTAAAAAGAAAAAGTTACAGGAAAAACAAAATATAATAGAAGAAACATTTAAAAGGACATTAGAAAAGATAGCGAATTTATCAAATAAAGAATACCAAGAAATTCTGGAAAAAATGATAATACAAACAGTAGAAAAAGGGGAACAGGAACTTATCATTTCAGAAAAAGATGAAAAAAGATTAGACAAAGACTTTATTAAAAACTTAAACAAACAATTAAACAGTAAAAATATTGACGGAAACATAATATTATCATCCGAACGAAGGGAAACCGGTGGTGGCTTTATATTAAAAAAGGAAGATATTGAAATAAATAATACATTTCCATCAATAATAAGAATGAATAGGCCACAATTAGAAGAAGAAATTATAAAAATAATATTTTAGTAGGGGCGGACGACTCTGTCCGCCCACAAATAAAATTTCAAATTTTAATTTGAAATAAAGAAAGGAGATGACCATGTTTGCCGGAAAATTACGATAAAATCCAATATGCCTACTCTGTCGCAAGAATACGAGTATTAGAAACAAGGCTAATAGATAAAAATAAAATAGATAGAATGATAGAATCCAAAACAGCTGAAGAAGCCTTAAAAACTATAATTGATATCAATTATGGATATTCATCTAATGAAATATCAAATGTAACAGAATATGAAAAATTACTTTCTGAAGAACAAGAAAAGGCATATGATTTATTAAAAGAGATTGCTCCACAGCCGGAAATATTCGACATATTTTTAAGAAAAAATGACTATCATAATATAAAAGTACTATTAAAATCAGAATTTTTAAATAAGGACTTTGACGATATACTGATAAAAACATCAACTATATCATCTAACAAACTAAAAAATATGATAAAAGAAAGAAAAATGGACAATATGCCCCAAATAATGCAAGAAGCAATCTTAGAATCTATTGATACATTTAACAGGACAAGAGACCCACAACTTATAGATATAATCTTAGACAAAGCAAGCTTTGCCCAAATGAAAACAGAAACAGATCCATACAAAATTGAATTTCTAACAAATTATGTTGAATCATTAATAGACTTAATAAATATAAAAACATTCTTAAGAATAAAACGTCTTGCAAAACCATTAGATTTTCTTAAAAAGGCTTTAATTCAGGGTGGTAGTCTTAATCAGAAGATATTTATAAATAATTTAGGAAAATCGTTAGAAGAAATCATAGATATTTTAGACCATACAGCATATGCAGAAGTAACACGAAAAGGTATAGAAGCCTATATAAAGACGTCAACACTAACCATGTTTGAAAAATTATCTGACGATTACATAGGTTCAATGATGAGAAAATCAAAATCTATATCATTAGGCATAGAACCCTTGTTGGCATACTTAACAGCAAAAGAAAATGAAATTAAGATAATTAGGATAATCATGGTAGGTAAGATTAATAATATAGCAAATGAAGTCATCAGAGAAAGGCTAAGGGAATTATATGTATAAAATTGGAGTGATAGGAGATAAAGATAGCATTTTAGGTTTTAAAGCTCTTGGTTTATCTGTCTTTCCGGTAACAGAAATAGAAGAAGCAAAAAATGTACTGCATAAATTAGCCAAAGAAGATTATGCAGTAATATATATAACAGAACAAATAGCTAAAGACATTACTACAGAAATAGACAAATACAAAGACAAGCGATTTCCAGCAATTATACTTATACCAAATAATCAAGGAAGCCTGGGAATTGGCATGAGGGGAGTTAAAAAATCTGTAGAACGGGCAGTAGGAGCAGATATACTATTTAAAGATTAAAAGCACATATAGGGGCGGACGACTCTGTCCGCCCGCAAAAGAAGAAAGTAGGGTGATGAATTGAGTCAAGGTACAATAATTAAAGTCTCCGGTCCCCTTGTAATAGCAGAAGGGATGAGAGACGCAAATATGTTTGACGTAGTTAGAGTTAGTGAACATAAACTAATAGGTGAAATTATAGAAATATATGAAGACAAAGCCTCCATACAAGTCTATGAAGAAACTGCAGGCTTAGGACCCGGGGAACCGGTTGTCTCAACAGAATATCCCCTAAGTGTAGAATTAGGACCTGGATTAATCGGAACTATGTTTGACGGTATACAAAGACCCTTAGAAGATATGAGGGAAAAAGTTGGAAGTAACATAACCAGGGGTATAGAAGTAACATCCTTAAACAGAACAAAAAAGTGGCAATTTAAACCCACAATAGAAAAAGGCACAAGAGTAATCACAGGTGACATTATTGGTAAAGTACAAGAAACAGTTGTGGTAGAACATAGTATAATGATACCACATGGAATAGAAGGAACGATAGAAGAAATATACGAAGGAGAATATACTGTAGAAGACACTATTGCAACAGTAAAAAAAGAAAATGGTGAAACAGTAAATATTCAAATGATGCAAAAATGGCCGGTACGTAAAGAAAGACCATATAAAGAAAAGTTACCACCTGAAGAACCAATGGTTACAGGACAAAGGGTAATAGACACCCTATTTCCTATAGCAAAAGGTGGAGTAGCAGCTGTACCAGGTCCATTTGGTAGCGGTAAAACAGTAGTACAACATCAATTAGCAAAATGGGCTGATGCAGATATAGTTGTATATATAGGCTGTGGAGAACGAGGCAATGAAATGACTGACGTTCTAATGGAATTCCCGGAATTAAAAGACCCCAAAACCGGAGAATCAATAATGAAAAGAACAGTCCTAATAGCTAACACATCAGATATGCCGGTTGCAGCCAGAGAAGCATCTATATACACAGGGATAACCATAGCAGAATATTATAGAGATATGGGCTATAGTGTAGCACTTATGGCTGACTCCACATCAAGATGGGCAGAAGCACTTAGAGAAATGTCAGGGCGATTAGAAGAAATGCCGGGGGAAGAAGGATACCCTGCATACCTTAGCTCAAGACTTGCACAATTTTATGAAAGGGCAGGTAAAACATTATCTTTAGGAAGCAAGCCAAGGGAAGGAGCCATAACTGCAATAGGAGCAGTTTCACCACCGGGTGGTGATATATCAGAACCGGTAACCCAAGCAACCCTAAGGATTGTCAAAGTATTTTGGGGATTAGACTCCAATTTAGCATATAGAAGGCATTTCCCGGCAATAGATTGGTTACTAAGTTACTCACTATATTCGGACACCATTACACAATGGCTTAGTAAGAATGTAGCAAAAGACTGGGGTAATTTAAAAAGAGACGCCATGCAAATCTTACAAGAAGAATCAGAATTAGAAGAGATTGTAAGATTAGTTGGGGTAGACGCTTTATCATCATCAGATAGGTTAGTTTTAGAAACAGCCCGATCAATACGGGAAGACTACTTGCACCAAAATGCCTTCCATGATGTAGACACATATACATCATTAGACAAACAATATAAGCTATTAAAACTAATTTTAGAATACTATTATAATGGAAAAAAAGTATTAAAAGAAAATATAAATATAGAAAAGCTATTTAACTTACCGGTAAGGGAATTAATAGGAAGGGCAAAATACTCAAATGAGGAAAACATAGACTCAGAATTTAAAGAAATAGAAAAAATATTAATAGAACAAATAGAAGCACTCATATCAAAGGAGGTAGAGCAATAAGATGTTAAAAGAATACAAAACAATATCAGAAGTAGCAGGTCCTTTGATGTTAGTGAAAAAGGTAGAAGGAGTAAAATACGAAGAATTAGGAGAAATTGAATTATCTAATGGCGAAATTCGTTTATGTCGAGTACTTGAAATGGACGGAGAAAATGCCTTAGTACAATTATTTGAAAGCTCTGCCGGCATAAACTTAGAAAATAGTAAAGTAAGATTTTTAGGCAGAGGGGTAGAACTCCCTGTATCAACTGATATGTTAGGCAGAGTATTTGACGGATTTGGCAGACCTGCCGATAATGGCCCTAATATTATACCGGAATCACGATTAGACATTGATGGTATACCAATGAATCCATCAGCCCGCAACTACCCATCAGAATTTATACAAACAGGGGTATCTGCAATAGACGGACTAAATACCCTGGTAAGAGGGCAAAAACTACCCATATTCTCAGGCTCCGGTTTACCACACGCACAACTTGCAGCACAAATTGCAAGACAAGCAAAAGTAAGAGGAACCGACACAAAATTTGCTGTTGTCTTTGCGGCAATAGGCATAACATTTGAAGAAGCTAACTTCTTTGTCAGTGACTTTAAAAGAACCGGTGCAATAGATAGGGCAGTATTATTTATGAACCTTGCAAACGATCCGGCTATAGAACGTATATCAACACCACGAATGGCACTTACTGCAGCAGAATATCTTGCATTTGAAAAAGACATGCACGTATTGGTTATATTAACAGATATAACAAACTATGCAGAAGCATTACGAGAAGTATCAGCAGCAAGAAAAGAAGTACCGGGAAGACGAGGTTACCCAGGTTATATGTACACAGATCTTGCAACCCTATATGAACGGGCAGGTAGAAAACGTGACAGTGAAGGCAGTATAACATTAATTCCAATACTTACAATGCCTGAAGATGATAAGACCCATCCTATACCTGATCTTACAGGCTATATAACTGAAGGGCAGATTATATTAGGAAGAGAACTATACAGAAAAGGAGTAAATCCACCTATAGACGTCTTACCATCATTATCAAGGTTAAAAGATAAGGGTATCGGAAACGGTAAAACCAGAGAAGACCATGCAGACACAATGAACCAGTTATTTGCCGCATATGCAAGAGGTAAAGAAGCAAAAGAACTAATGGTAATCTTGGGAGAAGCTGCACTTACCGATATAGATAAACTATATGCAAAATTTGCAGATGAATTTGAAAATAAATATATAGCACAAGGCTTTGAAGAAGACAGAACAATAGAAGAAACTTTAGAATTAGGTTGGGACCTTCTATCAATCTTGCCACGAAGTGAACTAAGAAGAATACGTGATGAATATTTAGATAAATACCTACCAGAACAAAGGAGCGAATAAAAATGGCTATAATGCGTGTAAATCCAACACGAATGGAATTATCACAACTTAAAAAGCGGCTTATAGTTGCAAGAAGAGGCCATAAACTACTTAAAGACAAAAGAGACGAACTAATGAAACAATTCCTTGAACTTGTAAAAAAGAACAAGCAACTTCGTGAACAAGTAGAAGAAATGATAATGAAAGTACACAACAACTTTTTAATAGCCAGTGCCCTTATGTCAGAAGAAGTTTTAGAACAAGCACTCATGTATCCCAAACAAAGTGTGGCTATAGAAACCCATACGCAAAATATAATGAGTGTAGATGTACCGGTATTAAAATTTAAAAGTCAAAGTGAAGATGAAAGCAATATATATCCTTATGGTTTTGCAACAACATCAGGTGAATTAGACACAGCAATAGGGATGCTATCAGAAGCCCTCCCCTATATGATTGAGCTTGCACAGATGGAAAAATCAGCCCAACTGTTAGCACAAGAAATTGAAAAAACAAGGCGAAGGGTAAATGCCCTCCAATACGTCTTAATTCCTCAATTAGAAGAAACCATAAAATATATAACCATGAAATTAGATGAAAATGAAAGAGGTAATTTAACCCGACTTATGAAGGTCAAGGACATGATGATAGAGCAGCAACTAAGAGAGAAAGCCCAGTAACCATGGGCTTTCTTTTTATTAACCGTCCTCTATCAAGTTTATTTTCTTATATTATTATATGTAAGAACTTACTTAACTAATTGGACTAAGCTTGCAGCCTTTTCCACCTCATCAAGGCTACAAACATCGGATCCTTCTTTAGAGGCAGTTATGGAACCTGCTGCTGTAGTAAATCTTGCAATTTGCTCAAGGCTATAAGCATTTTTTAATCCATATGCTAAGGCAGCTACCATAGAATCACCGGCAGCTACAGTGCTTTTTACCTTAATGGGTAAAGGTTTAGACCAATATTCTTCCTTATTATTTATATATAAGGCACCCTCTCCACCCATAGAAATAATAACTATGCTAATTCCACTACTAATATAGGTCCTTGCTGCTGCAATTATTTCATCCTTGCTTTTAAATTTCTTACCGGTAAGCTGTTCAAATTCATATAAATTAGGCTTAATTGCATAGGGGATAGCCTGAACACCATGGAATAATTTCTTATCATCAGCGTCTAAGATAACTTTGATATCATAATTTTTTGAAATATTTATTATTTTTTTATATATATCATCATTTACACCTGCCGGTAGACTACCTGATAAAACCATTATTTCTGTTTTCGGCAGGAAACTTATTATATTATCTATACATTGTTTTAAAATTGTTTCCTCTACAAAGAATCCCCGTTCATTTATTTCTGTAATAATCCCCTTAGCTTTATCAAAAAGTTTATAATTAGTACGTGTCTCACCTGTAGTCTCTATAAAGGCATGGTCAACATTTTTTTCATCTAAAAAATTAATAACATCCTGCCCTTGCTTTCCGGCTATAATACCACATGCCAATAAATTAGGGTTTTTACCTGCTAAAACTTTTATAACATTAATTCCTTTTCCACCAATATCAACCCTTGTATTTTGTATTCGATTAAGGCCGCCATAGGTAAAACCATCTATTGTAATAGTTTTGTCTATACATGGATTTAGTACAAGGGTAAGTATTTTATTGTTCATTGTTAACTCCTTTTTGATCTAATAGATATTTTTCAGCTTCGGCACACCAGAGTCCATTATTATTATCTACAATTTCAGCAAGCTTTGCAAAAAAAGGATCTGTTTTACCAAGCCGGTCAAAATCACTAATAGCTGTTAAAGGCATATCTACACTATTATAGCAAACCTTCTTAGCACCACTTGGCCGTTCCATTCCATATATGGCATCTTCTACAGCATTAATGCCCATAATATGTGAAACCATAACAGCAGGGTCAATTATCTTATCTTCAATTAATTTTATGGTATCAATTGTATCTTCCGGTATACTACCGGCAGACCCTAACATATGTATACCATCATAATGGACACGATACATGTTAATTGTGCCGGGGAAATTATGTTTAGCAGGACCGGCAAAGAAGTTTATACAACCATCGAAGGCAGCTATTTGTTCTGACATGGAGATTAATTCCGGTACAGGAACCATTATAAATATATCATCAAAACCACCACCGGAAACTTCCTTCAAGTATTCAGTAGGTTTATCCACATTTAAGGTATTTACATAAATTAAATTTACACCCTTTTTTGCAGCCTTTGATGGGGGACATAACTTTTTAGCATTAGCTAAACGTTCGTCATCTATATCTGTTACCAGAACAGTTTTAGCCTTAGCATAATTAACTGCAAGTTCAACTGCTGCCATACCCATGGGACCTGCACCACCAAGAATTGCTATCTTACCACCTGATTTTGTACCGTAAGTTTTTTTATAATTTGAATAATCAGTATGGTACATTTCCTTGAATGCCCTTAAAACACAACCAATAGGTTCAACTAAAGAGCCTTTGAAAAAACTATCACCTTCATATGCAACCATAGATTTTCTTTCTAAGACTACTTCGGGAACAATTGCAAAAGTCATATTACCACCAATATAAGGATAGGAATATCCAGGGTCAAAGTTACTTTCAAGTTTTAGGGCAGGTTGGATTACTATACTTTGACCAACCTTCCACTTACCCTCTAAATTATCTCCCAGTTTAATAATTTTTCCACACATTTCATGCCCCATAACTACGGGATTTGTTGCTATATCTTTAGGGACACGTTTATGTGCTACCCCTTGTCTGACTGCCTTATAAGTTGAAGTGCATAGTGCATCAGATATAACTTGTATGAGAAGCTCATTTGCTGTTATGGGTGGTAGATTAAACTCCTCTAACCTTAAATCATCAGCACCATAAAGTCTTAATGCCTTTGTTTTCATTTTGTACCTCCTTAGTAATTTTTCTTATTAAAAAATAAATATTAATTTCCTCTACAATATATTAATAATTTTATATCTACTTAGCCAAATTGTCAAGTGAACGGCTTCTTATAAAAGCTATGGATTTATTTAATTTTATAAAAGATTATAATTATAAATTTAGGTTTTTAAAGCTAAGAATGGAAATCCATTATCTTATAAAATCTAATTATAGTTAATAAAAACTTTTATACCATAAACACTTGAAAAAAATCATAAAAAGTGAGAGAATATAGTCGTTAGAAAAATAACAATTTAACAATGTATTTATAAGGTGGTGTTAATACTTGGAAGAAGTATCTGCAATTATTTTAGCTGCAGGTGAAGGGAAGAGGATGAAATCTAAAAAATCTAAAGTCCTTCATGAGGTATGTGGAAAGCCAATTATAAGATGGGTCTTGGATGCTGTTAAACAAAGCGGAATAAAACATTCTGTTATAGTGGTCGGACACCAAGCTGACAAGATTAAGGCCTATATGGAAGGTGAGGCAGAATTTGCACTACAGGAAGAGCAATTAGGAACAGGACATGCTGTTATTAAGGCAGAAGCCTTGGTTAAAGGCAAACAAGAATATGTAATTATATTAAGTGGTGATGCACCATTAATAAAGACTGAAACAATAAAAAATGCCCTTGAATGTCATATAAAAGAATCCAATGTTGCTACTATCCTTACTGCTAATCTTGATGATGCTACCGGTTATGGCAGGATTATAAGAAATGATGAAGGAAAAGTAATAAAAATTGTTGAAGATAAAGATGCTTCTGATGATGAGAAATTAGTCAAGGAAATTAATTCGGGCATCTATTGTTTTACGACTAAATACCTTTACGAATCTTTAGCAAAAATAAACAATAGCAATTCACAAAAGGAATATTATCTAACTGATACGATAGAAATATTACTAAATGATAGTTTAAAGGTAGGGGCGGTAAGGGTTAAGGACTCATCAGAATTATTAGGGATAAATAATCGAATTCAACTTGCACAAGCCGAAAAGATTATGAGAAAACGGATTGTAGATTACCATATGGAAAATGGTGTAACAATAATAAACCCGGAAGATACATATATTAATGCTGATGTTTCTATAGGTACTGATACAATTATCTATCCCGGATGCATAATAGAAGGCTTAAGCAAACTTGGGGTAGAAACTATTATTGGACCAAATTCACATATTATAAATTCGGTAATTGGGGATAATGTGAGGATACAGAATTCTGTACTTTTAAACAGTCATATAGATAGGAATGCTCAAATAGGTCCCTTTGCCTATCTAAGACCTGATAGTATAATAGGCAAGGAAGTAAAGATTGGTAATTTTGTAGAAATAAAAAATGCAAGAGTAGGAGACGGAACAAAGGTTCCTCACCTAACTTATATAGGTGATGCCGATCTCGCTAATAATATTAATATAGGGTGTGGTTGTATTACAGTTAATTATGATGGGGAAGAAAAACACAAAACAATAATAAAAAACAATGCCTTTATAGGCTGTAATTCGAACTTAGTCTCACCTGTTATTATAAATGAAGACACTTTTATAGCAGCTGGTTCTACTATAACAGAAGATGTTCCAAAGGGCTCAATGGCTATAGCAAGGAGTCGACAAACAATAAAAGAGGGTTGGGTAAAGAAAAGGAGAGGTTAAAAGTGATATGCCATGGTAAAGATATAAAGATATTTACCGCAAGTTCTAATACTAAATTAGCACAATCAATAGCAAGTATAATTGGAATACCGGTAGGTAAATCTGAGGTGGGTAGGTTTAGTGATGGTGAAGTATTTGTAAATACATCAGAAACTGTTAGGGGTTCAGATGTATTTATAGTACAATCAACATGCAACCCGGTAAATGACCATATTATGGAGCTATTGATAATGATTGATGCCTTTAAAAGAGCTTCCGCAGGACGAATTACAGCAGTGATACCATACTTTGGTTATGCAAGACAAGATAGGAAGGCAAAAGCACGAGATCCAATTTCTGCAAAGTTAGTTGCAGATTTAATTGCTACAGCTGGGGCTGATAGGGTCCTCACAATGGATTTGCACGCACCACAAATTCAAGGGTTTTTTAATATTCCCTTAGATCATTTATTAGGCTCACCTATCCTATATCGTTATTATTCATCCAAATTTGAAACAAATAAGGATGAGGTAGTGGTAGTATCACCTGATTTAGGAAGTGTGACAAGGTCAAGGGATTTTTCAGGTAGGTTAGATGTACCTTTTGCAATTATAGATAAAAGAAGACCAAAAGCTAATGTTGCAGAAGTGATGCACATAATAGGTGATGTTAAAGATAAAAAGGTTATTCTTATAGATGATATGATTGATACAGGAGGAACGATAGTTCAGGGAGCCGAAGCATTATTAGATAAGGGTGCTAAAGAAATATGTGTATGTGCTACCCATGGTGTACTTTCAGGACCTGCAATAGATCGAATTAAAAACTCACCTATTAAAGAGTTAGTAGTTTTGGATACAATACCTATACCGGAAGAAAAAAAGATTGACAAGATTAAAGTATTACCAGTAGCACCATTATTTGCAGAAGCCATACAAAGAATATACGAAAATATACCGGTAAGCCCTTTATTTGTTTAAAAGGGTCTTAAAGCTTTAAATTTTATATTTATAAACGAAATTATTAAAGGTATTAAGATTATAATAATCTTTAACCCTTATAAATAAATGTATATATCATAATACCTTTAAGGTCAGGTACTTAGGTGTCTGACCTTAAAGGTATTGGTTAAACTTAATACATAATGGTCAGGAGGCATGTATAAGATGTATGCTATAGTAGGATTAGGAAACCCGGGAAGGCAGTACCAATCGACACGCCATAACATTGGATTTGAGGTAATTGATTATTTATCAAAAATATATGCCATAAAGGTTAAAAAGATAAAACATAAGGCTATAATTGGTGATGGGATTATCCAAAATGAAAAGGTAATATTAGTTAAACCACAAACATATATGAATAATAGTGGTATATGTGTAAGGGAAATAAGGGATTGGTATAAGATAGACAATGATAAGCTAATAATAATATATGATGATACAAGTTTAGATATAGGGAGAATAAGGGTTAGGGCTAAAGGTAGCGATGGTGGGCATAATGGTATAAAATCAATAATATATCACCTAATAACAGATGAATTTCCAAGGATAAAGGTTGGAATAGGTGAGCCCAGGCACCCGGATATGGACCTATCAGATTTTGTATTAAGCAAATTTACAAGTGACCAAGAAAAGATTTTGGTAGATTCTATTAAAAGATGTGCTAATGCTATTGAAAAAATTATAGGTTTAGGAATATCAGAAGCAATGAATGAATTTAACGGACCTATTTAAATTAAAAACAATCGGAGGTTTATCAATTGCCAGGTTTGGAAAATTATATTTTAGAGTTAAATGAGTATAATAAATTAATATCACATATAAAAAATGGGATTAAGTCAATAAACCTTGTCGGTCTTGCCGATTCTAATAAAATACACTTTATATACTCAATAGCAAAACAATTAAACAGACCCTGTATAATAGTAACTTATAATCAAATACAAGCAAGAAATATATATAACGATTTAAGTTATTTTACAAATGCTGATAAAGTCTTATTATTTCCCAACAAGGATCTAATATTCCATGAAATTGAAGCCCTTAGTACAGATATTACCAAAGAGCGATTAAAAACCATAGATAAATTAAGCAATAATAAGGATTGTATCATAATAATTCCTATTGAAAGCCTGCAACAATATACTATCCCACAAAAAGTTTATAAAGAAAAATGCAAGACATTTAGATTAGGTGAAGTTTGGGATATTAAGGGTATAATCAATGATCTTATAGTAATGGGATATGAAAGAGTGGATATGGTAGAAGGGGGTGGGCAATTTAGTATAAGAGGTGGAATAATAGATGTTTTTTCTATTATAGAAGAAAATCCGTATAGGATAGAATTTTTTGATGATGAAATAGACTCCATAAGAGAATTCGATGTTGGAACACAAATTTCAATAAATAAAAAAGAAAAGATATTTATATCACCTGCACGTGAAATAATACTTGAAGAAAAAGATATTAATAATTTGACAGCTAAGCTAAAAGAAAATAAAGAAAGATTAGAAAAGTTATTGCATGTTAGTAAAGATAAAGAAATAATAGAGAAAGGGATAAAAAGGCTGGAGGCAGATATAGATAAGCTCAATACCAATAACTATTTTCCATCAATAGATAAATATTTAAATTTAATATATCCGGATAAACCAACGATAGTAGATCACACAATAGACAATAGCCTTATTTTTATTGACGAGCCATCAAAAATAAGGCAGGAATCTAAAATATTTGAAGAACATTTTAATGATACATTAGAAAATATGATGGACAATGCTATCTTATTAAAAGGGGCTGAGGATTTACTAATAAGCTATAATGATATAATCAATAGCTTTAATAAAAAAACCCTTATAACTATGACCACTTTTACATATTCAGGTCAGGATTATAAGGCACAAGCCATAGTAAATATCCTTGCAAAAACAGTACATTCCTTTCACGGTAAGTTGGAATTTTTATATGATAATTTAAAGATGTGGCAAGATAATAAATATAAGGTAATTATACTATTAAGCAACAAAGAAAAAGCCCTAAGACTTAAAGACACACTTAAAGAAATTGGTTTAAATAGTAGCTATATGGAGAAGCTTCCCAAAGAAATACAAGCAGGGACTATCATCATGACTAAAGGAAGTCTAAGCAGTGGGTTTGAATATCCATCAATAAAACTTGCCCTAATTAGTGATAGTCAAATATTTAAAGTTGAAAGAAAGAAAAAAAGGATTAAATTTAAGCATCCATCAACAAGAATTAAGGCATATACAGATTTAAATGAAGGCGATTATGTTGTTCATCAAAATCATGGGATAGGACGCTATATAGGCATAAACAGATTAGATGCCGGGGGAGTAGTAAAAGATTACCTTAAAATACAATACAGGGGTGAAGATTTTTTATATGTCCCTACTGACCAGTTAGATATTGTTCAAAAATATATAAGTTCAGGAGATTCACAACCACGACTCAACAAATTGGGTGGTACAGAATGGTCGAAAGTTAAAAGTAGGGTATCAAAATCTGTACAAGACCTTGCAAAAGGATTAGTAAAACTATATGCTGCTCGTCAGTCAGTATCAGGTTACGCCTTTTCAAAAGATACAGTATGGCAAAATGAATTTGAAGAAACATTTATCTACCAACCTACCCAAGGCCAATTAAAAAGCATTGAAGAAGTTAAAGAAGATATGGAAAAGGCAAAACCAATGGACAGACTACTTTGTGGTGATGTTGGCTATGGAAAAACTGAAGTTGCTATACGTGCAACTTTTAAAGCAATTATGGATGGTAAACAAGTTGCATATTTAGTGCCTACTACAGTATTAGCTCAACAACATTATACTAATTTTCTTGATAGGATGAAAGGCTTTCCAATAAATATAGAAATGTTAAGCAGATTTAAAACAGCAAAGGAACAAAGAGAAATAATAAAAAGATTAAAAACCGGTGAAGTAGATGTTGTTATTGGTACACATAGGCTTTTACAAAAAGACATAAAGTTTAAAGATATAGGGTTTTTAATAATAGATGAGGAACAACGTTTTGGTGTAAGCCATAAAGAAAAAATAAAAGAATTAAAAAAGAATATAGATGTTCTAACATTAACGGCAACACCTATACCCAGAACATTGCATATGTCAATGATAGGTATAAGGGATATGAGCATAATAGAAAGCCCACCTGAAGATAGGTTTCCTGTCCAAACATATGTCTTAGAACATAATCAAGATATAATTAAAAGTGCAATTATAAAAGAAATAAGCAGGGGTGGGCAAGTATATTATTTACATAATAGGGTAGCAACAATATATAAGGCAGCTCAGGAACTAATAAAAATGGTAGGGAATGCAAACATAGCAGTTGCACATGGGCAAATGAATGAAAATGAATTAGAAGATATAATGTACCAAGTTCTTAATAATGAAGTTGATATTTTAGTATGTACTACAATCATTGAAACAGGATTAGACATTCCTAATATGAATACAATAATCATTGAAGATTCAGATGCTATGGGGCTTGCACAACTTTATCAACTAAAGGGCAGAGTTGGGCGGTCAAATAGGTTAGCATATGCATACTTAACATATAAAAAAGATAAGATACTAAACGAATCAGCACAAAAACGGCTACAGGCTATTAAACAGTATACAGAATTTGGTTCAGGTTTCAAGATAGCCATGCGTGACTTAGAAATAAGAGGAGCCGGCAACTTATTAGGGGCAGAACAACATGGACATATGGCGGCTGTGGGCTACGATATGTACTGTAAGCTATTAGAAGTAGCTATTGCTAAGTTACAGGGCAAGGAAGTAGAGGAAGAGATAGAAACAAGTGTAGACATTAATATTAATGCCTATATACCTAAAAATTATATAAACAATCATAATCAAAGAATAGAAATATATAAAAAAATATCATCAATAGAAAACTTACAAGATTATTATGATATAGAAGAAGAGATAGAAGACCGATATGGCAACTTACCGGTTGAACTATCCAATATAATAAACATATCATTAATAAAAAGTATGGCGAATCAAGTAAAGATATCGATGATTAAACAAAGGGATGAAAATATATTATTTTACTTTAATAGCCCTAAAGATGCCAATATAGACTCAATTAGTAAATTGGTTGCAATCTATAAAGGGAAGTTGTTTTTTACACCAGGTAATAAAACATATTTAACATACACCATTAAAGAAAATGAAAGATTAGAATTTGTTAATAATATTAAAATTATATTACAAGACCTAAAAGAATTGCAAGGGGTTTAAAATTAAGTTATAATAGTATATAAGTAGGAATTAGGATTTAGAAATAAAGATATTTTCTAAATAAGTGGTAAATATATCTAATAGGCCTTATAACTATTAGAAAAAAATAAGTGAGGGGTTGACTATATTTGGCAAACAGAAAAATAACATTAATAATATCCATAAGTTTAATTTGTTTAATTATTATGTCAGGCTGTGTAATTATAAAAGAAGATAAGATAGTTGCAACTGTTAACGGCGAGAAAATAACAGAAACACAATTTAACTATATGTTACAAACAGTAAAGCAACAAATGGAAAGTGAAGCAAGTGCCGATAATATAACAGATTTATGGGACACAGAAATTGAAGGAGAAAGTGCTGTAGAAGTAGCAAAAAACAAGGCATTGGAAGCAGCTGTTAAGAACAAGATAGAACTTTTAAAGGCTAAAGAAATGGGCTTAGAATTAGATTCTGAAGATAAAACAAATATTTCTATGCAAAAGAAAAGCCTAATGAATAATGCAGGTGGACGTGAGGGTTATAACAAACACCTAAAAGAAATGGGATTTACTGAAAAAAGTTTTACTGAATTTCTTGAAAGCCTAATATTATCGCATAAACTCTTTACTAAAATTACTGAAGAAGGCGATGAATATAACGTATCAGAAGAAGATATAGAAAACTATTATACAGAAAATAAGGAAGACTATAAAGAAGCCGATAAGGTAAGGGCAAAACATATCCTAATCTCAATTATGGATGAAGAACAACAACTATTGCCGGAAGAAGAACAAGAACAAGCAAAACAAAAAGTTGAAGAAATATATGAACAAATTAAATCAGGTGCTGATTTCGACAAACTAATGCAAGAACATTCAGAAGACCCCGGTTTAGAAACTAATGAAGATGGATATACATTTGGTGCAGGTGAAATGGTGCCGGAATTTGAAGAAGCAGCATTTGCATTAGAACCCGGTCAGGTAAGTGAAATAGTAGAATCTGATTTTGGATATCATATAATAAAATTAGAAGAAAAAATAAAAGGTGAATATATGTCTTTAGATAACGAACAGTTAAAAGATGGGCTTAAAAATATGATTATCCGTGAAAGATACGATGAAACAATAGAAACATGGAAAAAGGATACTGAAATTATAACTAATAACGATGTTCTAAAAAACCTAAAAGTTAAAGACGATTAAAATAAAATAAAATACAGAAAAAGCAATCGGGAAAAAGCCGGTTGCTTTTTTTAACCTAAAAAACCGATCAATGATTATAATATGTATAAAAAGCCAGTAAAATTATAATACTAAAATTGTAATTAATACAAATACTAAAATAATAAAAAGGAGGTAAAAATTTGAAGGCAACGGGGATAGTAAGACGCATAGATGATTTAGGAAGGGTGGTAATACCTAAAGAAATAAGGAGAACTATGCGGATCAGAGAAGGAGATCCATTAGAAATATTTACAGACAAAGATGGA
>CAZRSG010000007.1:29576-33265 GCA_964602705.1 uncultured Oscillospiraceae bacterium | reverse complement strand
CATCACTATAAATGCGTTGGATTGTTGTTCTTGCTACATGCATTTGCTTAGAACATTCCTCTTGAGTTAAACCTTCTAAATCTATTAATCTTATAGTTTCATATTCATCAATGCTCATAATGACAATATGATTTGGATTTATATTCTCTCCTAAGGGCCCAAAACGGTTAATTTCAGGTAAACCACATACATTCCGCCACTTCCTTGGCCTTGCCATTATCTTTCACCTCGCATTTTTATTAAAATTAACAGGGGAGGATCCCCTGTTAATTCTAACAGTACTTATAAATTTTATCAAGTTTATAAGTCCTCTAATTGTTCACTTATAAGATTAAGTCTACTTTCAAGCATTTCTTTCTGTTCAGTTAATAATTCCTTTTGTGTCTTTGATACATTCCCATCAAAGCCCAAAAACCTTCCAAATCCTCTACCAATACCCCTTGCAAACCCTCGTCTACATCCATAACCTAAACCCAAACCCAAACCTAAGCCAACACCATATTTAGCAAAGTTACCGATATTAGAAGTATTACATCCACCTAAGCCTCTCCCTGTTAAAGGTCCTTGACCCAATGGTCCACTTCCATCTCCTGCTGGCATAATTATTCCTCCTTTCGATTATTGACATATGTCATTTATGGTAATTATATAATAGTATTGGTCATATGTCAATAACTTATTAATAAAAACCTTATTTTTTTTATTTGACACTATAATAAATATAATTTATAATTTAATTATATTTATTATAGTAAAGGGGTTGTTAATTTATATGGGGAAAATTAAAAAATCAACTTTAACCTTAGCACTATACTTAGCCTTTCGCTTTATAACTATTATAGCTTTTATTTTTTCTTTATATAATAATAATTTTTTAGTTTCCTTACAATGTCTATTGGTATTATTTTTATTAATGCTACCCTCAATGCTTGCCAAACGGTGGCAGATAGAATTACCAAATACCTTAGAAATTATTATTATTGCCTTTATATTTGCTTCAATATTTTTAGGCGAGATACGATCATTTTATATGCGTTATTGGTGGTGGGATTCAATGTTACATTGCATCTCCGGTTTTGTTATAGGTGCTATTGGTTTTTCCTTAGTCAACCTCTTAAATAAAAGTAAAAGTATAGTCTTCAAATTAGAAGCCTTTTTTATTTCACTTTTTTCATTTTGCTTTGCTATGGCAATAGGGGCACTTTGGGAAGTATTTGAATATTTTATGGATCAAACATTTGGCTTTAATATGCAAAAGACGGGACTGCAAGATACTATGTGGGATCTAATAATAGATGCAATAGGAGCCTTTGTATTTTCGTTCTTTGGCTATTTTTATTTAAAAGGAAAATATACCTTTCTTGAAAAGTTTCTTTGGAAGCCAAGTCGTAAAAGTAAGGAAAGTAACAAGTAATTATTTTAAACTTAGCTATTATTTTTAATATGAGTATGTGTATTTAAATGTTCCATGCAATATTCATAATCACCATCACATTCAACACAATACCTAAACATCATCTTAGGATCGTCTTTTTCCGTAATACCACAAATAGTACACCTATGAATTGTAATATTAGAAGGCAAGTCTTTTTGGTAAACCTTCCTATTATGGTATATCCGTTTCCTTTCCCTTGTATTAATAAAAATCTCTCTTCCAAAAAACAAAAAGTAATTAGCAAGTGAAACAAGAGCTATAACTTTACTGCTAAACGGTGCTGTCAAGACTGTATAAGCTATAGAAGCTAAATAAACCCAGCTAAGATATTTTACCCTAATAGGTAAAATGAAAAACAATAAAATTTGATAATTCGGATATAAGCGTGCAAAGGCTAAAAACAAGGATAAATTTAAATATACAGCACTTGCACTTGCATTAGTTATTATTGCACTAATAGTTGTTGCTATCATGCCAACTATATAATATATATTAAACCTAAAGCTACCCCATTCCCCTTCTAATGCACTTGCCATCATATAATAAAAATATAGTACAAAGATAATAAATAATGGTGAAGATTCAGGCGGTATAAATATATAGGTTATTAATCGCCATAGCTCGCCCTTTTTTACCATTCCCCAATTTAAGACTATCTTATTAATAAATCTTGGATCTATATTCATTAATATAAACACAAAGGCATTAAGTCCTACTATATATGTCATTAAATTTCTAATTGCCAAATGCCCATATTTTCTTTCCGCCTTATCTATTATCTTCAAAAAAATTCCCCTCTCAATCTATTGTAATTATTATAGTACAATAATATAATATTTGCAATTTTATATTATATTAATTATCAAGTATTCTTAGGCATTAGCTTATTTTATATATAAGAACTATAAAGTTTATTCTTTCTTATTAAGTATCTTTATATATAAAAGATGAGAAGTTTATTCCAATAACTGAGTTCCAAGCTTAAAAGCCTGTAAATTTGTTACGGATGCACAGCAAAACTCACTTCGTTCAAACAGTTGCTGTGCTATATCCTCCACTTCATTAACAGGCTCTAAAACTTTACACAAGGTTATTTCCATAAATCTTCCCACTTTTATTGTAGTCCCTTTTAATTATAAAAAAGCACTTGAAAAGTTATACAAATCACTATAAAATAGTATATAATAATTTAATAAATCGGAGGTAAACATTTTATGAAACGTATTATTGTATCACTATTAATTTTAAGCCTATTTATTGCCTTTGTTGGATGTAAGAAAGGTTCAAAAAACCCAGAGGACACTAATAACAATGAAAGTAAACAAGTAAATAATCAAGAAGAAGAACAAGATAAAACTACCAATGATAATATAAGTGAAGAAGAAAATAAATCCACACCTACAGAAACAAAGAAACCGTCTAAAGATGATATGGATATATTTAATAGTTATCTTGAAAAAGTACAAGATAATAAATATGATGACGAAACAAAAATACAAGAAGAACTTGCAAGTGAACATGAAATGACCGCAGAAGAAGTTAAAGACGTTTATTTAAAAGTATGGCAACATAAAATAGAAGAAGCTGAAAAATTAAGCAAATAAAGATAATATGTTTGTTTATTCCATACTTAAGTTAAAGGAAGGCATTAATTTATTCAATGTCTTCTTCTTTATTCTTTAATAAGTTTTTTAAAGAAATACCCTTAAAATCAGCCGCCTTTTTATTTTCCTCCTCAATTTCTAAAAATAATTCCTTCCTATAAATTGAAATATCCTTAGGGGCATTTATACCTAATCTTACTTGGTCACCCTCAATCCCTAAGACAATAACCTCTACATCTTTACCTATAATAATTGATTCGTCCCTTTTCCTACTTAAAACAAGCATATTTACCCCTCCTTGTCTGTCTTATCTTTCATAAAATAATATTTAATATCATAGTTATCATTATCCATTAAAATTTGTTTACCCGTCTTATTTTCAAGGTTTATTAAAATTGGTGCCCGTAAATTTGCAGTCATATTTGCAGAATCTTCTGTAACAACTACTATAGAATATATAATTACTTCATCTATATTGTCTATATTTAAAACTGATACCTTATCATCCTCTATTTCTACAATATAGTCCGGCTTAATTAACCTTGGATCTACTATAACAAATGCTAAATTAGTATCATCAATACTTTGTAGCCACTTAAAAGGCTCACTGTCATCATGTTCCAAAACAACAAATTCCTTTTGTGATTCAA
>CAZRSG010000007.1:16605-29566 GCA_964602705.1 uncultured Oscillospiraceae bacterium | reverse complement strand
CGGTATTCCCTCCGGAAAGCTTATAATAGTATCTGGATTTATTTCTATAATTCCAAAATGTCTTGTTTCAAGTTGCATTTAAAAATCCCCCCATTAGTTTATTTATCCTATGTAGTAATATGAACTATTTTATCATTTTTTAGGTATTTATACAAATTTATTTTTGCAAATCAAAAAACCGTCTCCTAAATATATAATAAAAGACGGTTTCTTATAATCAATCCTTAGCATAATGATAAGAATTCTGTTGGTCTTACAATAAACGGATATACTAACCCCCAAATCTATCCTTTCATTATATAAAAAGGATAATTACTTCATACACTGTTTATGATACTAAAGAAAAGCAAAAAGATTTATGGAAATAACCTTGTGCAAAGACTTAGGGTCTATTAGCGAACTGGAGGATATAGCACAGCAACTGTTTGAACGAAGTGAGTTTTGCTGTGCATCCGCAAGGAGCTTATAGACCCTTAGGCTTGAAACACAGTTATTGGAATAAACTTCTTTGCTTTGGTATACATTAAGCAAAAACCTTTTTAAAGTATAAAAAAGAGGCGGAGAATAATTCCCCAGCCCTTTACTAATTTTAGTATATTTAAACTTGTATTTAAATATTAAAATCTTTTACCTATCTTAATAATTGTAATACACCTTGAGGTGATTGGTTAGCTTGTGCCAACATTGCTGTAGCAGCTTGTTGAAGGATATTCTGTTTAGTGAATTCCATCATTTCCTTAGCCATGTCTACGTCTCTGATTCTGCTTTCTGCAGCTTGTAAGTTTTCAGATGTATTATCTAAGTTATTAATAGTATGTTCTAACCTGTTTTGGTATGCACCAAGCTTAGAACGTTCAGCTGATACTGTTTCAATAGCTGTTTGTATAGTAGTAATTGCTCCTGAAGCATCCGAGTTAGATAAAACTCCACCGGAAGTTGGCACAGGATCAACATCTAAATCAACTTTCAAACCATCAATGCCAAGACCGGGACCTACAGGTGTACCACCACCCGTACCAGCTACAAGGTTAACAGAAACTGGTGTAGTACCAGTTCCATCATCACCTGGTGCAGTAAAGGTAACACCATTAACTATAACAGGAGTTGTCCAGGTAGCATAAGTACCAGAACCATTATCTATTTCCCATACAGTACCACTCCATCGCATGCTTACCTCCACATCAGTAGTGCCTGCAAAGGTACCATTTACGGTAGCAGTTTGTCCACCAACTGCTACATCCTGATTGTCAAAAGTTGAAGCCGCAGTACCACCAACAGGACCAGATGTCATTGCATTAATTGATAATGATATATCTTGTCCTTCATTTGCACCTATATGGAACCTCTTACCTGCAAATGAACCATCTAACAAGTTTTGTTCGTTAAATTGTGTTTGTTTTGCAATCCTATCAATTTCGTCTATTAACTCATTAATTTCCTTTTGGATTTCTTGACGGTCAACACCTGTATTAGTATCAGTTGCAGCTTGAACTGCTAATTCTCTCATTCTTTGTAGAATTGAATGAGTTTCATTTAAAGCACCTTCTGCTGTTTGAATTAAGGAAATACCATCTTGTGCATTTCTTGAAGCTTGATTTAAGCCCCTAATTTGACCCCTCATCTTTTCAGATATTGCTAATCCTGCTGCATCATCACCGGCTCTATTAATTCTATAGCCTGATGATAACTTTTCCATTGATCTTGCACCCATGTTATTAGCTATTCCTAATTGCCTATGGGTATTCATTGCCATTAAGTTATTGTTAATACGCATGTGTTCTTCCTCCTTGATTTTTTAATATTAGGCATCCTTGCCTATCCAAAAAAAGTATTAAACTTTAGATAAAATCAATCCTATAAAAAGATCCATTTAATCCTTAGCCTATATTAAAACTATCTTAATAATTGTAATACACCTTGAGGTGATTGGTTAGCTTGTGCCAACATTGCTGTAGCAGCTTGTTGAAGGATATTCTGTTTAGTGAATTCCATCATTTCCTTAGCCATGTCTACGTCTCTGATTCTGCTTTCTGCAGCTTGTAAGTTTTCAGATGTATTATCTAAGTTATTAATAGTATGTTCTAACCTGTTTTGGTATGCACCAAGCTTAGAACGTTCAGCTGATACTGTTTCTATAGCTGTTTGTATAGTAGTTATGGCTGTGCTTGCTGCAGAATTTGATAAAATTCCATCAGTTTCCGATGCAGTATCTAAATCTGCAACCTTCAAAGATGCTACACCTAAACCTTTAATATCATATGTTGAACCTCCACCACCCTCTACAACACTAAATGCCACTGCTCCTTCTATGGCTACTAAATCTCCACTGTCAGCTTCCACATCAGATACTGCATACCAATTACCATCAACTGATACTGCTACTGGATTATTATCATCATCTAATAATACAGTCGAATTAGCTATAGTAGCAATCGTAGCTGTACCTTGTGTTAAACCTTCCGCAGCAAATGAGCCCATAGAATTTATACTTAAATCGATATTTTGACCGGCATTTGCGCCTATATGGAACTTTTTATCTGCAAATGAACCATCTAATAAATTTTGTTCATTGAATTGTGTTTGTTTTGCAATCCTATCAATTTCGTCTATTAACTCATTGATTTCCTTTTGGATTTCTGTACGATCAACACTTGTATTAGTATCTGTTGCAGCTTGAACTGCTAATTCTCTCATTCTTTGTAGAATTGAATGAGTTTCATTTAAAGCACCTTCTGCTGTTTGAATTAAGGAAATACCATCTTGTGCATTTCTTGAAGCTTGATTTAAGCCCCTAATTTGACCCCTCATCTTTTCAGATATTGCTAATCCTGCTGCATCATCACCGGCTCTATTAATTCTATAGCCTGATGATAACTTTTCCATTGATCTTGCACCCATGTTATTAGCTATTCCTAATTGCCTATGGGTATTCATTGCCATTAAGTTATTGTTAATACGCATAATAAAAACTCCTCCTTGATTTTTTTTGCAGGCATCCTTGCCTAATCTTTTCTTATTTAATTTTAAGGTTGGCCAACCTTTTTATCTTGCTTATTATATATATCGGATAAATAGAGTTAAACTTTAGTCTTTTTATCATTTTATATATCTTTTTTAATAAATTTTTTAATAACTTTTTAAATAGTATCTTTTAAATCTGAATATTCATATTCTTCCCTATATATTCAAATTTTAATGATGGTTCTTGAGCCATATATATTTTCACATTACCCGGTGTGTAATTATTAGTTAAATTACCCGGTCTTAGCTTATATTCTATTTTGCCCGGTTTTGCTCTTATATCGATACTGGCTGTAAAGTCTATCTTAGGGCGGCTTTTTGGTATTAGGTCTATATTATATTCATATTCAGGATATGCATCCCTTTCTGCAATATCTGCAATTGGATTGGTTTCATTTTCTATGGCTGCAAGCATATCTCCATCCATAGCCATTTTTGCAATATAGTCCATTGATTGTTGTTTGGCTAATTCGGCTGTTTCTTTAATAAGGTCATAATTATTTTTTAAACCTACTTCCGCAAAACATTCATATTGATCTATCTTAACTTGTGGTAATTCTGTTTTTATTTCTATTTCACTTTGTTTTTGTTCAATATTTATTTGCGGTTTTGTACTTGTTATATTAATTTTGGCATTTTGTGTTTCTATGCCTATCCTACCATATGTTTGAGATATATTAATCATTTTTATTTTCACCTTTAAAAATAATATTTTATTGCCCTTATATTGCCCTTATTTACTTAGCTATTATAAATAAATAAGCAAATCTATCTTAAAAAGTCTAATAAGTTCGGTTGGATTATCTTTGCTGCTGCTGATAATGATGCCCTGTATAAGTATTCTTCACTTTTTAAATTAATAATAACTTCTGCCATGTCTGCATCTTCATTTTTACTTTGTAATGTTGAAAAGTTTAAATAATCATCGTCAAGTCTATTAGATACCATTTGAGCGTAATTCATTCTACCACCGATATCTGCCCTTGTCTTTAATACTCTATCCATATCCTTATCTAATTCAGCAAGCATATTATCAACTTTTAATTCATTCTTTGTTATGGTTAGATCATCTTCTATACTTTTATAGCTTGTTTCACCATTTAAGGCAGCTTCCAATTTTTGAAATGTTTCAAATAAGGCAGATGCACCGCTACCAAATATCTCACTGCCTTCTAAATTAACTCTTAGGTCATTACCTACACCTATACTATATAATATTTCTTGGATTTCGTTCTTTTTAGATATAGTTCCATCTGCTAAGCCTATACCTGCGATATCAAAACCGCCATTTAGTTCACCGTTATTTATTTGAATTTGTTTTATATTGCCATCTAATGCAGTAAACTTCAGGCGACCATTATCTTGGCTTATCTTAATTAAGGGTGGGCTATCGGAAAATGGACCTTGACCTTCTATTTCAGTTATTATTGAATTGATATCCTTAGGTCCACCTGCTGTTAAGTTTATATTATATTCTGTTGTGTCAATTTTGATTATAAAATTCTTATCTTCTGATAGTGTTAGATTTTTATAGTTTCCCATTTCAATTTCCGGGTAACCATATATCCTATCAAGATTATCTTGGTAAAATTCTTGAATATCTGTATCTGATACATCTTTTGAGATAGTTTTGGGTAAGCTTAAAAACTTACCGTTATATGTAAGCATTTCTCCTATTGATGTTTCTTCAATTTCAAAGGGAGCCTTATCTGTTTTGTAACCGGCAAAGATATACCTGCCTGCATATGTTGAATTACCTATCTCAACTATGCTCTTTTTTAATTGAGTAATTTCTGCTTCAATTTTTAGTTTATCATCCGGTGTTAGTGTTGCATCATTAGATGCTTCTACTGTTAGTTCCCTTGCCCTGTGAACGACAGAAGTTAATTTATCCAAGGCTGTTTCTGTTGTAGCAAGCCATGTATGTGCATCTTCTGTATTCTTTTTTAGTTGTTCAATTTCTGATACGTCAGTTCTAAGTCTTAATGATCTGGATGCAATTATTGGATCATCTGACGGAACCCGTATCTTTTTGTTTGTTGCCATTTGATATTGAAGTTTTTCCATCCTTGTTAGGTTATTATTTAGGTTGCCCATCATGTTCCTTATTAGCATATTATTTGTTATTCGCATAATTCTTCTCCTTTTTGTTTTGTAAGTAATCAATATATTACGGGTAGACAGGGTTATCCTCCCCTATAGGTAAGGATTACAGGTCAATAAAGTTTTCGGTTTGTTTTTGTGGGTGAACAGAGTCATCCACCCCTACAAATTCCAACTTCTGATTTCCAACTTCTGACCTCTGACTTCTGACCTCTAACCTCTGACCTCCAATTTCCAACTCTACCTACCGGTCATTCCCATTCTATTAATTGTTACATTGTATATTTCATCCATTATACTTATCATTTTAGCAGCTGCATTGTATGCTTGCATATATTTAACCATATTTGATATTTCTTCATCTAAGGATACTTCTGAAACCGATAAGCGTCTATTTTCAATTTGTTCGACTATTACACTTTGGTTTTTTTCTATTCTCATAGCATATTGTGCGTCTATTCCTAAGTTAGCAACTAATGATTTCATATAGTCTTCAACTGCACCTTCTGCAAACATCTTGATATCATGTCGCATTTTTATTAATTCATTAATATTTGCATTGTTCCCAACATTTCCTCCAAGTGATGAGGCTGCTATCTTATAAATACCATCATTATGGTCCATAATATCTGCTGATAAGCTAATGTTATAGGCATCTAAATTATTATAAATGTCCTCTATGTCAAGGCTGGTATTTACCAAGTCTTCAGAAGACTTTACTATTCCATTTTCCTTATATGAAAAAAACCTTATGCCTGTGTCATCATTTAGACCAAGCCCACCTGCATGACCGGTATAATATTTACCATCGTCTTTAAATATTCCTTCATTGAATGCTTTTGCAAAGGTTCGGGCAAAGGTGTTTAGCTTATCTATATAATAGGGTACGCCTTTATAGTTATTGTCTGTACCATCTCCATCTCTTATATCTATGTAACCTTTCAATTCCCCACTTTTAACATCCACTTTATTGCCACTGTTTTGCCATCTTATATCATACATTGATTCTGGTGTGCTGTAATATTCTAATTCGTTTGCTTCATAGTGGTTTACCAGAAATAGTTCATTTAGGGTTATTTGAAAGTGTTTGTCTTCTTTTCCATCAGGTAGGTAGCCAACTATTACTTCATTTACTTCTATATTTACTATTTTAGATAATTTATCTACTAAAACTGTCCTTTGGTCACGTAAATCATTAGCCATACTTCCATCTAATTCTGAACGGTATATTTGTTTGTTCACATCTCTTATCTGCCTTACCAATAAGTTTACTTCATCAACTTTAATTTTAACAGCATGGTTATTATCAGCCCGTGCCTTTGATAGGTGTTGTGCTGTTTCATTAAGGTATTTACATACTGCTAAACCTTTTGATTTAACTAATTCTCTAACTTGTAGACTTGATGGGTCAGATGCCAATTCATTTAATGACTCAAAAAATTCATTTAGTACTAAGGCAGAACCGTTCATATCGTTTTCACTAAAGATAGCTTCTAAACTTTCTGCAGCAGCTGATTTAACAGTCCATTCACCAAGTGCTACATTTTCACTCCAATATTTATAGTCTTGAAATTGATCCCTAATCCTTTCTATAGAAATAACTTCAGAACCTGTTCCTACCATCCCTGTTCCATCCATTACGCTTGCAGGTCTTGTTGCTTTTTGTACAGCTACTTGTCTTGAGTAGCCCGGTGTGTTTACATTGGTTATATTATGGTTGGTAACATATAAGCCTCGCTGACTTGTAAATAAGCCTCTTACAGCTATATCTAATCCAAAAAAAGAAGAACTCATTGTCTTTCACTCCTATCTGATTATTCTTATCTACCCACTAATCCCATCCTATTGATAATCGTATCTATCATTTCATCTATTACATTAATTGTACGTGCACTTGCATTATATGCATGCTGGTATTTCATCATAAAGGTTAATTCTTCGTCCATTGATACCCCTGATATTGTTTCTTTTTGATTTTGCAGTTGCAGGGTCAGTTGATATTGACTATCTTCAGCCCTCATAGCTTCTTGACCTAATGCACCCCACCATATAATTATGGCATTATATAGTCCTTCAATATCTGTAGTTATATTCGCAGTTGTAAATATTTCTTTATCCCGTATTTCTAATATTCTTTGTGCATTAGTATTATCATCAGGCATAGTGCTAATTGAGGCTGCTATTTTATTAAGTCCATTATCATCATCAAATTCTGTGTTAAGTGCTATGTTCCCCATTTCAAAGGGCAGGTTTGTATCAATTTTAACAAAAAAATCTAAGCCTGAACTTCCATCAAGTCCTACACCTGTTCTGTGAATATCATTTACCAAACGTGCCATGGTATTTACCATAATATTTAAGCCTTTTTTTAGTTCAGGGATTAAGTTAAGCTCTCCCGGGGTGAATTGATAGCCCGGTGTAAGTATGTCACTATTAATATCCGCACCTTCAATAAGTGATCCGTTTTCTACGCTTCCTTTATATGATGCCACATCTCCCCTAACGTCTATAAGACCTTTTAATAAGCCTCCTGTTAATTGTATTTCTTTATTATCCCTTTCCCATTTTGCTGTGTAAAAAACACTGTCTTGTGCGTTATAGTCTGAAATGATTGTATTGGTTTGATTATGGTTAACAAGATACATTCCACCTATTGTAATAAGCGTGGTTCCGTTAGGTTTTTCTGTTATATCTACACTTACATATTTCGATAGACGATCCAATAATAAATTTCGTTGATCACGTAAATCATTTGCTTTATTTCCCTTACCTTCATTTTCAACTATTTTTAAGTTTAGTTCGGCTATTTCTCCTGCAATTGTATTAATTTCATGAATTTTCAGGTCTATTTCTTTATTTAAATCCTTTTGGATTTTATCTATTTGTAAGCCTACATGGTTAATTGTATTAAGAAGTGATATTGCTCTTTGCCTAACAATAGCTCTTTCTGTTAAACCTCCGGGGTTCTTTGATAATTCACTCCAACTTTTAAAAAACTGATCTATGTCTTTATTTAGACCTTGACCATATGGCTCACCCATAATAGTTTGAATTTCATCTATTGTTTTGCTTAGTGCCTCCCAATAACCTAATTGGTTATTTTCGTTTCTATACATATTGTCCAAAAATTCATTTCTTATTTGGCGTGTTTCTTGAACATTAGGACCTATTCCAATTATATGTTTTCCTGCCTGTACCGGCTTGCTTTCTGTTATTATTACCTGTTGCCTAACATAACCGGGAGTGTTTACATTCGATATATTATGGCCTGTTACAAATAAACCACGTTGGCTTACATCCATCCCAGTTCTTGCAATTTGATAACTTGAAAAAGTTGAACTCATAATACTTCCCCTTTATAATTCATAATTCTCAGTTCCCAGTTCTAAATTCTCAGTTCTTAGTTCTAAACTCTCAGTTCTAAACTCTAAGCTCTAAACTCTAAGCTCTAAACTCTCAGTTCTAAATTCTCAGTTCTTAGCTCTAAACTCTCAGTTCTAAACTCTAAACTCTTTTCTAAGTTTTTACATCAAACATATTTATAGAGTCTTTGGCTTGGTTAGCCTGACCTTGTTTTTGATATGTGGTGTTTGGTATAGAGGTATTTGTCATAACATTAATTGAAAACTCTATATATTCTAAGGCATGTTGAATAAGTTTCCGATTTAATTCATTAGCATTTTTTACCTTGTCAAGAACATCAAGCATTAGCCTTTGTTTTTGTTGTAATTCTGTTTTTAAAGGGTTTTCTATAAGTTTAATTAACTTAGTAACGTTCAGGTTCTTTTTGTCTATTTTTAAGGCTTCTGCTATCTTATTAACAATCTCTGCTCTTTTATTTTCTATGTCTGCAATTTTAAGAATCAAATCTTGTTCTATTTTTAGTAATTCATCCAATTCTGAAATTTTGCTTTCTATGACTACCCGGGTCTTTTTATTTGCTAATTTTAACATATCATTGTATGTTGTTATTTGTTTATCAAATGTCCTTAGTAGTTGGTTATACATTTCTTCCATGAATAATCACCACACCCTTTTGTTTAAAATACTTTATATTATTAGACCTTTTTGTCTATATTTCTGCTTAGCATTTTGGCAGCTATTTCTTTGCCCGTAATATTATAAGTTCCTTCATTATATTGCTTTTCTATTTCTTTTATCTTTTCATATCTAATATCAGGCAATTGGTTAATTATATTTGTGGCAAAATTATAGCTTTGGGCATTTTTTGATAGTATAATCTTATCTTTTTTTCCCTTTATGGATTGTGCCTTATTAGTTTTTGCTATATTTTTATTATATATTTTTATTACCTTTGAAATGTTTCCATGTATTTTCATTTTCTCACCTTCTTGATTTAAATAAATAATTCATTATTATTCTCTTATTATTAATATCGTCATCTTGTGAAAAAACCTTACTTTTATTTAAACAAGTCTCTGTTTAAATAACGCATCTTTTCATTTCGTTTAAACCCGGTAGATTCTGTATTTTCTTTTTTGTTGGCAGCTTTGTTAGTAAGGTTTTTCATTTCAGATGCTATTTCTCTACTACACGGCTCACAATATCGTCCGGTTTTTATGGGTTTTTTACATCTTTCACATTCCAATATAAAGTTGTCATCTTGGATTATTTCTAACCTGCCTTCTCGTAAAAATCTTTTTAATTTTGATAGTGAAATATCTAATTCCATTGATATATTGGTAATGGTTTCCTCGGGATTATCTTCAAGATATTTTTTGACTCTTTTAAAGTCTTCCTCATCTTGTCCTTTACATTTTGGACATAAGGGTGGATCTGTAAGGTGACTATATATTCTTCCACATCTGGCACAGTTTCTTGCATTCATATTTATCATACTCCTATTCTTTTTATAAATAGCCTTTACCTATTGCTACGGTTATGACATATACTTTACATGCCCCTGCTGTTTTTAAAACTTTTGCACATTCATTAACAGTTGCTCCGGTTGTATATACATCATCAACTAATAAAATTACTTTATCTTTTATTATATTTTTATCTTTTACTTTAAATACACCTTTTATATTTTTTAACCGTTGATGTTTGTTTAGCTTTTCTTGAGGCAGGGTAGCCTTAGTTTTTATTAGTAGGTTTTTTGCTGTTTTACAGTTTGTATATCCGGCAAGCTCTTTTGCTAATAATTGTGCTTGGTTAAAGCCTCTTTCAATTTTCTTTTTATTATTTAAGGGTACATATGTTACTATATTAATTATCGGCATTTCTGTGTTTTCTTTTAATTTCTTTATCATTAATTGTCCTAATGTTTTAGCATATCTTTTCTTTCCAAAGAATTTTAAGTTTATTATTGCTTGCCTTATGTTACTGTTATATCGACATGGTGAAATATTGTGTTCAAAATAATAATTTGATCTTCTACAGTCAAAACATTTATTGTTTAGGGTCCTTTTGTCAAGCTCTTGTCCGCATATGATGCAAGTCTTTCCTTTAATAAATTTAATTTTACCGTAACAGTAATTACATATTTCAATATCTGTTCCTATGGGCATTATGGAGTTGCAAAATATACATTTTGGTGGGTAAATAAGACTTATAATTTTATTGACTATTCGTTTAAAGTAACTTTTTTTGTTTTTATCCATATTTTATATCATCATCTTTTTTAATTTGTATTTTAAATTAGAATATCTTTTTGCTATTCTATTATTATCTATCATATATTTTATTACATCTTCACGCCCAACTAATACTACAAGTTCACATGCACGAGTAATTGCAGTATAAAATAAGTTACGTGACATTAACATTGGGGCACCCGGAAACATTGGTATAATCACAGCAGGGAATTCACTACCCTGACTTTTATGTATGGTTATGGCGTATGCATGTTCCAATTCATCTAATTGGTTATTAGAATATTCTACATATTTATCTTCATCAAATACTACTATTATAGTTCCTGAATCTTCATTTATAGTTTTGATATAACCTATATCACCATTAAATATACCCTTTCCCTTTTCAGCTTCTACTTCTTCCTCATTAGGCTTATACCATTCTATTTCATAATTATTTTTTATCTGCATTACTTTATCTTCTTCTCGGAATATTAACTTGCCATATATTTTTTCTTTTTTGTCTCTTGTTAATGGATTGAGTTGCTTTTGTAGTTCCATATTTAAGTTGGATACTCCTAAGCTTGTTTTTCTCATTGGGGTTAATACTTGAATTTCCTTAGGATTATAGTTATAAGATTTGGGTAGCCTCTCTTGACATAATTTTAGAAGGAGAGAAATTATTTCTGATGAAGAGTATGCCGGTAAAAAGTAAAAGTCTTTATCTTTTTTATTTAAGTAGGGATATTGACCTTTATTTATTTTATGAGCATTAACTATTATCATGCTTTGCTTTGCCTGTCTAAATATTTCAGTTAATTTTACTACATTTATGGTTTCACTTTCTATTATATCTTTTAAAACATTGCCGGGTCCGACAGAGGGTAATTGGTCGATATCTCCTACCAGTATGAGTCTTGTTCCAGGTGCTATTGCTTTTAAAAGTTCGTTCATTAGTATAATATCAACCATTGAGGCTTCATCTATAATAACAAGGTCGACTTCTAAAGGGTTTAGTTCATTTTTTTCAAACTGCATTATATCTTTATCTTCAACGTAACCAATTTCTAATAACCTATGTATTGTCTTTGTTTCTTTACCTGTTAATTCTGCCATTCTTTTTGCAGCCCTACCGGTAGGGGCAGCTAAGGCAATTTTCTTTCCTTGGCTTTCCATAACCCTTATAATTGCATTTATTGTTGTTGTTTTGCCTGTACCCGGTCCGCCTGTAATTACAACTATTCCTGATGATAGGGCTTGTTTTATGGCTTCTTTTTGTTGTTCTGCTAAGCTTATCCCTATTTCTTTTTCTATGTTTTCTATTGTTATTAATTTATTATTAGTAGTGTCAGCATAGCTTTGCCTTAAAATAGTTTTTATATTTTTTGCTACACCTAATTCAGCATGATGTAATGGGTATAAATAAATATTTGATTTCTTATCTTCCTTATTTTGTTCTGTATATATATCCTTATCTATTGCCATTGTTATAAGTAGATTATTTACTTCTTCTTCAAATATTTCAAGTGTTTCAGTTGCTATTTCTACTAAGGTTTCTTTGGGTAAATAGGTATGTCCATTATTGGTATTACGAGAAAGTATGTATTTAATTCCTGTTCTTATTCTTTCTGTGTTATTATATTCTATCCCCAGATTTAATGCTATCTTATCTGCAATTTTAAATGTTATTCCTTCTATTTGTTCACACAATATGTAGGGGTTTTCTTTTATTTGTTCTGTAGCATTTTTTCCAAATTTTTTATATGCCCTTATGGCATAATTAGGGCTTATCCCATATTGTTGAAGAAACATTATTGTGTTACGCATTTCATTTTGTTCTTCAAAGGATTTGTTTATTTCTATAGCTTTTTTTTTACTGATACCTTTTATTTCTGATAATAAGTCAGGCTGGTTTCGTATTATTTCTAAGGATTTGTCACCAAATTTCTTTATAATCTTTTTAGCGGTAGCTTCACGAATACCTTTGATTATTCCTGACGATAAATATTTTTCTATTAGGGTAATTGATGTAGGGAGGACTTTTTCATAATAGGCTACTTTAAATTGCTCTCCATAATTATGGTGTATAAACCATTCACCGGATAATTTTACTGTTTCTCCTACACCTATATAGGGCATGTATCCGACAGCAGTAATTAAACTTTTATTATAGTCTATTGTGCATACGACATAAGCATTTTCTTTATTTTCATATATCTTTTCTTCCACAATTCCTTCCA
>CAZRSG010000007.1:0-16595 GCA_964602705.1 uncultured Oscillospiraceae bacterium | reverse complement strand
ATTAAATTATCCATTAATGTACCTCCGAATACATAGGAATATTATCTGTTATTTTAGTATGGAAATTCATAATTAAATATCAAAATTAAACCACCTTTTATAATGTAAGGTAGGTATAATAACATCTAATATAATATAGATAGTGATAAATTTATTGTAAATATTTCATAGGGTTTGTAGGTACACCTTTTTCTCTTACTTCAAAGTGTAAATGTGGTCCTGTTGATAATCCTGTACTACCAACCTTTGCTATAACTTGTCCTGTTTTTACCTTCTGACCTACAGATACCGTAAGTACACTATTATGCCCATATAGGGTTGATATTCCATCTCCATGGTCTATGATAATACACTTACCATATGCTCCATTAGTGCCTGATAGTATAACTTGTCCATCTTGTGCAGCTTGTACAGAAGCACCTGATGAAGCTCCTATATCCATTCCGGTATGTAATTTATATACTCCTAACACAGGGTGCCACCTGTTTCCAAATGGCGATGTTATTGGTCCTTGTGCAGGCCAAATAAACCTTCCACCTGAATATTTAATTTGACTTGTCTCTTGAAGTTTTTTTATTTCATTTTCTAATTGTTTGGATGCTGCTTCCATTTCGTCTAATGCATCCTTATATTCTTGTTCTTGTTTTGATAGACGTTTTATTATATTGTTTCTGGATGTTAATTTTTCACTTAGTTCTTTTCTTGTTGATGTAATTCTGTTTTGAATTTTTGTCCTGTTTTGCTTTTCTATTTCTATTTGTTCTTTTGATTTTTCGACCTTTTTTTTGTTTTCTGCTAATTCTTTTAATAGGTTCGAATCATATTTCATAACTTCTTTTACAATTTCAACCCTTGATAATAGGTCTGAAAAGCCTTTGGCATTTAATAATATTTCAAGATAAGTTACATCACCATCTTCATACATTGTTCTTGCACGCAAGGTAAAAAGTTCGTATTGTTCTTCAACATTATCTTCAGCAATTTTAAGGTCTTTATTAATATTATCTAATTTATTTTCTGTTTGTTTTAATAGTTCGTTAATCTTATCTAATTCTTCTTGATTTTCTTCAATTTCGTTGTCGATTTGTTCTTTTTCATATAGTATCCCTTCTTTTTGATTTTGTACGGATTTTAGTTCTGATTTAGTTTTGCCTACATCTTGATTTACCTTATCTAATTTGTTTTTTAATTCATTTACCCCTTCCGCATAAACAAGAGGTATTATAAAACTTAAAGCAAAGAATAATAATAGTATTATGGCTACAAAAACTATGGTTGATTTACGCATATGTTTCTCCCCCTTATTACTTATACATATAAATATTTCCTAATAGATATTGCACTTCCTATGGCACCTATGCTGCCACCTAAAAGAAGAAATATTAAGGCTATTCCTTCGATGATTTCTTCTAATGATTTTAATTCAAATATCTTAATATATTGATCGTTAGATATTAGTTTTACTGAATTATCATATCCATAAGCTACTATTATTAATGAGATAATTGCACCAATTAAACCTATTAGCATCCCTTCTATAATAAAAGGCCAACGAATAAAACTATTAGTTGCACCTACAAACTTCATTATATTTATTTCTTTTCTTCTGGCAAATACAGTTAGTTTGATAGTATTAGATATTATAAATATAGCAATGGCTGCCAAGATAACCATTATCCAAAAACTTGCACTTCTTATAAAGGTGGTTATGCTTAATAATCTATTAATTACTTCTTTATGGTTTGTTACTTTTACTATTCCTTTTATTGAATAAAGTTCTTGCTCGACTTGGTTAGAATGGTTTATATCTGTTAATCTTATATTATAAGAATATCTTAATGGATTAACTTTTTCAAAGCCTTCCAGGACATATGCTTCATCACCTAATCGTTTTTTATAATTTTCAAGTGCCTCTTCTTTGGTTTCAAGGCTATAACCATTAACATATTCAATTCTTGCTATACTTAAACCTATTTGTTCAACTTGATTTTCCGGTGTATTTTCGTCAATAAATGCTTTTATCTCTAATGTTTCTTCTAATTGTTTAGCTATAAAATTTAAATTGGTACTTAATAAAATAAAAATTCCAAAAATAATAAGACATGATGATACTGTACTAATAGATGCTAAGGTCATTAATTTATTTCTCCATATACCGCTAAAGGCTTCTTTTGTAAAGTGTTTGATTGTCCTAATTTTCATATTCATATACACCTATTTTCTCGTCTCGTATGATTTTTCCCTTTTCTAAGGCAATAACTCTTTTCTTCATATTATTTACAATTTCTTTAGCATGGGTTGCCATTATAACTGTAGTACCCCTTCTATTTATATCATGCAATAATTTAACTATATCCCACGCTGTTTCGGGGTCAAGGTTGCCTGTTGGTTCATCGGCTATTATTATTGATGGGTTATTGACTAATGCACGTGCTAAAGAAACACGCTGCTGCTCACCACCTGATAGCTGATGGGGGCGTGCCTTCGCCTTATTACCTAAACCTACCATACCTAAAAGAAAGGGGACCTGTCTCCGTATTTCTTTAGGGCTTGATTCTAATATTTGCATTGCAAAGGCTACATTTTCATAAACTGTTTTATTGGCTAATAGTCTGAAGTCTTGGAATACCATACCGATACTCCTTCTAAGATAGGGAACTTCCCGACGTTTTAATTGACATACATTAAATCCATTCATTACTATCCTGCCGGAGTCACAATCTTCTTCTTTCATTAAAAGTTTTGTTAATGTTGACTTACCGGCACCACTTGCACCAACTACAAAAACAAATTCACTTTTATCTATATGCAAGCTAATGTTGTCTAAAGCTAATGTACCATTGCTGTATCTTTTTGTTACATTTTTTAATAAAATCAATTACTTGCACCGCCAATACTAAATTTATTCAATATTATTATTTCTACATATATCTACAAAAATCCTTCTTACTTAATGTATTTCTATGAAAGTAATTGCAATTAAATTTTTATGCTGTTAGAGTCAAGGTATTTTCTTACCATCATTGCTACTTTAAAAGTTATAGAGTCTTCAAAGTTTCTTAAGTCCATTCCTGTTATACGTTGAATTTTATCCAACCTATAGACTAAGGTGTTTCTATGAATATAAAGCTGTCTTGATGTCTCACTAACATTTAGACTGTTTTCAAAAAACTTATTAATAGTTAGTATAGTTTCCTCATCTAATTCTTCCATTGAACCTTTTTTAAAAACTTCTTGTAAAAATAATTCACATAATGTCGTAGGTAACTGATAAATTAATCTACCTATTCCAAGGTTACTGTAACTTATAATGTAATTATCATTATCAAATACTTTGCCTACTTCTAAGGCTACCCTTGCTTCTGTGTATGATTTGCCTAACTCCCTTATATTACCTATAACTGAGCCTATTCCAACATAAACCTTAACTAATACTTCTGCACTAAGTGTATCTACAATTATCTTTGCAATCTTATCGACTGTCTTATTATCATTATCATCTTTAAGTTCTTTTACTAAAACAACATTGTATTCATCTAAAACTATTACAAAGTCCTTATTTTTTGCCGGAAACAAATTACGAAGTGTATCGTGTACATAAAAGTTACCATATTCTTCTGTCCTAATTAAAAATGCAACCCTTTTAACATCTAATTTTAAGTTCAATTCTTTACTTTTTATTAAAACATCACCGGGGAATATATTGTCTAATAATATGTTTTTTACAAAGTTTGATTTATCATATTTATCATCATGAAACTTTTTTAATTTACTTATATTTAAAGTAATGAGCTTAGATAATTGAGTGGATTCGTGGTCATCTCCTTCTACAAATAACATGTAACCTGATATACTTCTGTTACCAATATAGTTAATTGTATAGCCATTATGCAGGATTAATTGATCATCTTCAAAGTTTGATTCTTCACCCTTATCAAAGAGCATGCCAACCCTATCGGCATTTGAACAGGCAATAATAGTGCCTCGTTCATCTATTATGCCTATTTCTTTATCAATAATTTCTTCAATTTCACTTATGAAGTCTTTAAATAGCTTATTTGACATAAAATGCACCTCGTTTTTTTATTTCCTTCCCCTTTTATTATACAATAATAAACCTATCTTAGCCAACCTTTTTTACGTATTATTTTATAAACTATATTATGGTCTTTTACTAAAATATTTACAAAAAAAAGAAACAAATTATCTAATTTGATATATTTGTTTCTTTTTTGATATTATAATATTATCTAATATTATTGTTTAATTTACAATAGTTCTTTCAGTTTCTTTATCAAATAGGTGTATTTTATTTGGGTCTAAAACTACCTTTATAATATCACCCGGTTTAACATTTGTTCGTGGGTTAACCCTTGCTGTGCATTTAGTACCTTCTATCTCCATATATAAAAAAGTTTCAGCACCTAACATTTCCGTAACTTCTATTTTTGCTTCTACAATATTTTCCGGCATTGATGCTAAGTAAGTTTCTTCATCATGTATACCTTCCGGTCTTATTCCAAACATAACTTCTTTACCTATATAATCAGTACCTTCTAAAGCCTTAGCTTTACTTTCGGCAAGCTTTATATTACTTTTACCGAATACTAAATATATACCATCATCTCTTTTTTCAGTTTTTGCCGAAATAAAGTTCATTTGTGGACTGCCTATAAAACTTGCCACAAACATATTATTAGGTCTTTCATATAGATCTTGTGGGCTATCAACTTGTTGTATAAATCCATCTTTCATAACAACAATTCTTGTTCCCATTGTCATTGCTTCTGTTTGGTCATGAGTAACATAAATAAAGGTTGTTTTTAGTCTTTTATGCAACTTACTTATTTCAGTTCTCATTTGAACCCTAAGCTTGGCATCTAAGTTTGAAAGTGGTTCGTCCATAAGGAAAACTTGTGGCTCACGAACAATTGCACGTCCTAAGGCAACTCTTTGACGTTGACCACCTGATAATGCTTTAGGTTTTCTATCAAGTAAGTGTTCTATATCTAAAATTTTTGCTGCTTCCGATACTCTTCTTTTAATTTCATCCTTACGTGTTTTCCTAAGTTTTAATCCAAATGCCATATTTTCATAAACTGTCATATGTGGATATAATGCATAGTTTTGGAAAACCATCGCTATGTCTCTATCTTTAGGTGCAACATCATTTACTAATTTATCAGCAATATAAACTTCACCTTCAGTAATTTCTTCTAAACCGGCTATCATTCGGAGTGTTGTTGTCTTTCCACAACCGGAAGGTCCAACAAATATAATAAACTCCTGATCTTCGATATCTAAACTAAAATCACTAACAGCTGTTACGCCCCCTGCAAATGTTTTATAAATATTTCTTAGTTCTACGCTTGCCATATAGCGCCTCCTCCTAAACAATACAAAAATATATTTCGTAACTTACTACATTATACTATATCATAAGAATAAAAATTATGTCAGTAGTTATTTATACAAATAAAAAAATAGTATTTTAGTAACTTTGCATAAATAATTATTCCTTTATTTTAATCCGGCTGCCTTTTTTATTTGTAATTGATGATCTTCTGATATAAGATTATCAACATGTCTTGTGCTGTTTAAAAAGTGTATGTCAAAATGCCCCTTAAAATTATTGTTATTTATATTTTCTACATCATGAGGCATATTTGTTACAGAAGCAGCTATCTTTCTACCATTTACTTCTACAATACTCGCCCTCGGTAGCCAACTCCATTGATAGCCCCAAACCTCATACATAACTTCTGCATCTTTACTTGTTATAGGCTCACAATCTGCATGAAATGCACCATAACTTCTTACTACATTATAACTTTTACCTGTAATTAAATCTGTAACTTTTGCCTTTGCACCAATAGGAAATAAATATTGTACCTGTGTCCACCAGTCAAGATATTCCCCATATTGTGGACCCTGGGTTGATGTTAATGGAATATGGTGTACCGGTATAAGGATTTTTTGATCTATAGATAAATATGATTGCAGTGAAAGATTATTTGCCTTTAAAATTTCATCCATTGGTATCCCATATTCTTGTGACAAAGTCCATACAGTATCACCTTTTTTGACAATATATTCTTTATAAGTGATATATGGCTTCGTATTGTTTTCTTGACTTAATGGTGGTTGACTATAATTAGGGATATTTAACTTTTGTCCTATATAAAGATAGTCGTAATCCTCTAATTTATTAGCATTTACTAACTGATTTGTTGTAATACCAAAATCGTAAGCTATCTTCCATAAAACATCACCTTTTTTTACTGTATATATACTATTATTGTTATTGGAATGTGGGACAGGTATATTTAATTTTTGTCCTACTATAATAAGTGAGTCTATAAGATTATTGGAAATCATAATTTCTTGTATCGAAACATTATACTTTTGGCTTAATTTCCATAAGGTGTCTCCGCTTATAACTTGGTGCGTTATAGCCTGGTTAGCAAAGGTTGAAAAATTTATAGTTAACATTGTTGTAATAACAATTGATATAATAAACTTAATTACTTTCTTCTCCATTAGGAACCTCCTTAAGTTTATATATCTTTGTTATGCTTGGAGGAGGTAATAACTTGCTTGTATTTTTTCGCTATATTTTAATTATAATACTTTTTTAATATTATGTAAACAGTTTTTTAATATTATTAGAAATTAAAGCTAAGGTGATTTATTCCAACAAGCTCTCCATAAAGCCACCTATCCCTGTAGTCATAATATCCCCACCTATTACCTTATCCTTATAAACTAAAATATTTGCCCTTATTTCAAATTTACTGCTTAAGGGATGATTTAATATTTTGTAGGTATACCTTTTAACTCTTTTCCCAGAATATTTTGTCAAATTAAGGCCTAATTTTTCTTGTAAGTCATTGTAATTTAAAAATGTATTATCAAATCTTTTAGGAATTTCATAATTGCTTATTTCAATAGGTTCTTCTGCTACTTCCCATCCAAATTGTTTTAGAAATCCTATCCTATCATGATTGGTTTTTATATTGCTAAAGTCGAATTTTGTTTCTTTTTTTGCTAATTTGAATATTGATTTGCTTATATTAGTGTCTGATTGTAAATTGTACCATAATGCCAATAATATCATTATTAAAATAATTGTAATGGTAACTAATGTCTTATTCAAACTATATTTAAAGGTGAATATGAACACTTTGATACCCCCTTAATTGGTTTATATTAAATTATATTTAATATGGGTGTAAAGTATTCTGTATTCACCTTGTTTTTAATATAAATTATTCTTCTGCTTTTTTTGCATCTGCTATAACCTTTTCTCTAATGTTCATGGGAGCTTCTTCATATCTTTCAAATTCCGATGTGAAGCTGCCTCTACCTTGTGTCATTGAACGTAAGTCTGTAGCATATTTGCACATTTCAGCCATGGGCACTTCTGCAACTACTTCTTGTAAGCCGCCTGATTGTGGATTCATTCCAAGTATTCTTCCTCTTCTTTTGTTAATGTCTCCTATTATTTCACCCATATTATCATCAGGAACAAGTACTTCAACATGAACTATAGGTTCTAATAATACAGGTTCTGCTTGTTCTAACCCCTTCTTATATGCTAATGCAGCCGCAATTCTAAATGCCATCTCTGAAGAGTCTACAGGATGGTATGAACCATCATATAGGGTAGCTTTTAAATTAACAACCGGATAGCCTGCAAGTACACCTTTTTCAATACTATCAATTAAACCTTTCTCTACGGCAGGAATATAATTTTTAGGTACAGAACCGCCAAATATTTTTTCTTCAAATGTAAGTTCTTCTGTTTCACCGGGTGCAAATTCAATCCATACATGGCCATACTGTCCGTGGCCGCCTGATTGTTTTTTATGTTTACCTTCTACTTGTACTTTTTTATTGATGGTTTCTCTATATGGAATCTTTGGTTCTAATAAGTCGACTTCTACACCATATCTTGTTTTTAATTTGCTTACTAATACTTCAAGATGCTGCTCTCCTACCCCTGAAATAAGCATTTCTTTTGTCTCATTGTTAAACTCTACCTTTGCTGTTGGATCTTCTTCTAAAATTCGTTGTAAGCCGGAACTTATCTTTTCTTCATCACCTTTAGATTTAGGAACTATTGCTAAAGATATAGCTGAGTTTGGAAAGTCTATACCATCTAATATTATCGGCTTGGATTGGTTGCATAAGGTATTACCGGTATTAGTATTGGATAATCTGGTTAGGGCACCTATATCACCTGTAGAGATTTTATCTGTTTCTATTTGTTTTTTGCCCCTTAATGTATACACCCGTCCTATTTTTTCATTTGTTTCTGTATTAGGGTTGAATACTACTGAGTCAGGTGTAATTTCTCCGGAAAATACCCTGATTAGTGAAAGCCTTCCAACATAAGGGTCAGCAATAGTTTTAAACACTAACGCTGCTAATGGTTCTTTCTCTTCAGCTTTTATTACAACTTCTTCTTCTGAATTATGTTTTGTTGCACTTATATTTCCTACATCTGCCGGTGATGGAAAATATTCTATTATGGCATCCATCAATACTTGTATTCCTGTATTGTTAATGGCTGAACCACATAATACCGGAACAATAGAGCCTTCATTGACACCCACTCTTAATGCACTATGGATTTCTTCTTGGGTAAATTCTTCTTCTTCAAAGTATTTTTCCATTAATTCTTCGCTTGTTTCCGCTACTAATTCTAAAATATCATGTCTTATGGGTTCTATCTCATCTTGCATATCACTTGGTATATCTATTTCTACTGTTTTTTCACCGTCAAATTTTCTTGCAGTCATATCTACAACATTTACAAAGCCTATAAATTTCTCACCTTCTCTTATAGGTACTTGAAATGGTGCAATAGCTTTACCGAACTTCTCTTTTAGTTGTTCTAATACTTCATATAAATTGGTATTTTCTTCGTCCATTTTATTTAAAAATATCATTTTGGGAATATCTCTTTCTTCAGCATATGCCCAAGATTTTTCCGTTCCTACTTGAATACCTGCCTTAGCTGCCATAATAATTAGGGCAGCATCTGCTACTTTAATACCTTGGGTTACTTCACCTACAAAGTCAAAATAACCGGGTGTATCGATAGCATTTATCTTATGTTCTTTCCATTCATAAGGTGCTAATGCAGTTGTAATCGAAGTCTTTCTTTTGATTTCTTCCGGGTCATAATCTGTTGTTGTGTTCCCATCCACAACTTTACCTAATCTGTCCAATACCCCTGTATTATAAAGCATAGCTTCAACCAATGATGTTTTCCCTGCACCACCATGTGCCATTAGGCATACATTTCTGATTTTAGACATTGGATATTGCTTCATTCAAATTCCTCCTTAAACTTTTCTTATAATATATCATATACTTAGTAGTATTCGATAGCTTTTGTAATTTCCCTTTATTATTATACCCTTATTATAAAGTAGTTTTAAATAAAATTCAAGAAATTTCATAAGGGTATTAATATAAAAAAGTTTTAATTTTTTTTTTATTTGAATGTAATTTTATTTTAAAGGTATGTTGTTAATCTTTTAATTATTTTTTTAAAAGAAGACTAATAAGCTCTCCACGGTTTTTTACATCATATTTTGAAAAAATGTTTCTTACATGACTTTTAACTGTATTTTCGGTGATTTTAAGTAGACCTGCAATTTCTCGGTTTGTCTTGCCAGATAGAATAAGATCTAAAACTTCCTCTTCACGGCATGTTAATGCCCCCAAGGTTTTTATCCTATTTTTTGTACTTGCCTTTCTTTCTATAGGCATAGGGTCAAGATCAGAAAGATAAACATGGTCTTTTAAAATCAGGGCAAGGCGATTGTTTAAGGGTGGCAAAATAAGCAGTGTAATACAAACAACTGTAAGTGCAATGACAGTTACCTCAGCATTAGTTAAAATAATTGTCCTTACTAATATGCCTATTAAACTTCCAGATAAGACACCCGCTACGTTGGCAGATAAGCCTATGCCAAATATACGAATGGGGTTTTCAGTATAATCAAGCATTTCGCCAAGGATACTCCACCAAAATAAATCAAAAATACCACATGCCCCGAGCATTAGTGTGTCTACAAGGAGATATGCAAGCCTCCCCTTAGCAAGCATCATAAAGCTAATAAATGAGGCTATAATCATAGCCATAGCAAAGTATAAAATCTTGGGTCTATTTGTCCCTTGTGGAAGCCTCCTTATTACAAGAAGGGCAGTTATATAGGGTATAGCCCAATACCAAGTTGTTAAACCTGTAAGATGTTCAAAGGCAGGATTAAATACTTGATACATTAAGCCTGAGTTGATTGTAAGAATAAAGATAAATAAAGATAATAAAAGTAATGCACCGATAATGTTTATATTCTTATTGTTTTTAGGCTTTTCTACATTATCACAGTTAGGTGGCTCAGGCAAATTTAAGGAAAAGATTATACCTATAATAAGGCAAAGTATAGCTATCATAAGTCCACAAAAGGTGGATATATATATAGTTATCATATTTATAATAATCATAATTAAATTTGAATAAATTAAAACATCTGCACAAGTTTTTATACGTTGGTTTTTGGGGGTATAAGCCTTTAAAAAATATCCCCAAGCTGCCAAAGCACAGCCGGATGAATAAGAAGCAAGGGGCAGGGCTACTAACCACAGGCTGGTTAGTCCTATAAGAAAAGGTATGCCGGCAAATAAACTTATCATTAAGCCTATACATAAAATAGCCTTTGCAGCCTTATTAGTTTTTGCAAAGAAACCACATGAAAACAGTCCAATAAATTGCCCTATAATACTAATTATAATATAAGTATTTGGGGAAATATTATAGTCTCTAAGTAGGCTATAAAGGATCTGCCCTTCAAATAGGAAAGATAATAAGTACGCAAAGGAAAAAGAAAATGCAATAATTGATAATGCCCTTGGTTCTTTTATCTTAGCCCACATGAATATTCACCCCCACTTATAATTAATAATATTAATTATAGCATAGGCAAATTAAAACGGCAATTATATCTTCAACTGAATTCGCACATATATTTTTTAATAGGATATAAGCTTTTTTAAATACTATCTTTAAAAATTCCTGCTATGGGTATTAAGTTATTTGTTTCTGACCATGAAAATATTTTAAACTCATATACTTGACCAGGATCTACTTCAAATGATAAGTCATCCAAGTCAATTTGATTTAAACCTTGGGTCAATTGACGATTAAACTTGTCTAAAGCAACAAGCATATTTGTTTCCTTATCGTATATTGATACTATAAAGTCACAAGCATCAATATTAAGATTATCGTTTATAATTTGGAAGGTAAGCCCACCGGTTATTAAGTCTCCATTTTTTATTAAACCATTAAAAATCAAGCTATTCTTTAATTCAACATTTTCTAAAGTAATAATAACTTCATCATATATATCATTTTCTGTGGATGCAATAATAGCATAAGTTCCGCCCATAGCATCTTGTTCAATCGTAACTATACCATTATCAACATTTACACCCTTATTTTGTGGTTCTACATTCCATTGAATGTCTTCACCATATAAGATATTGCCGGAAGGATCAAAAACTTCCGCATTATAAGTTATTATCCCTGAATCTTTAACAATAATATTCTCAGCTGGTAAGCCTTCCTTTTTAATAAGTATAGATGCAGGTGCTATTGGTAGATTATCTTCTATATGGGCAAGAACTTTAAATACCGGCCTATCAAATGTAATTTCCATTTCTCTTATTTCCATTGGTTCAAGATTAGATATCTCAACAGCCTTTACAGCAATTAATTCTTCTTCATCTCCATAAGCACTTAAAACAGCATAGCAGCCATCAATGCTTTCATCCGTATAATTGCTAATAGTCACAAGGGCTTCAGTTGCGCTGTCTTCAGTAATAACTTCCCCAACGACACTATCTTTTTTTAGGTCTGCCTTTATAAAAACTTCAGGTTCATAAGCAATAGTTATTATTTGGTCAGATTCTTCTATTTGCTCACCGGTACCTAAGTTATATTTGATTAACCACCTAATTTGATAGTTTTCACCGTTTTTAAGTCCGGGTGCATATATAGAGATAGTATCATTCTCATCATCTATTACAACCCTTGTCGGATTATCGTTATTAAACAAGTGATATCCATCACCTTCATTATACCCCATAGGCTTCCATCCATCATCCCATTTATATACATTAGCTTCAGCAGATGTTACGTTTGTAGCAACAGGATGGAATAGTGGAGCAGTAATACTTAGCTGCCCATCAGCAAGATTTGTTTCATCAAAACCTCCTATTGGATTATATGAATCTACCTCATCATCATATGAAGGCATGGAATACGGATTAAAGCTTGTTCCTTCATGTTTATCCAAAATATCATACAAGGTTCCCATAATATCACCCACACCTGTACCATTACGGCAAATTTCTAATATTTCGTCTCTTTGTCCCTCTGATATTAAAGTTTTATTAAAAAAGTTGCCATCATACAGTTCTCTGATTCTTTCTGCATAAGTATATATATCATACATCCTATTACTAACTTTCACTTTATCTACCGATCCGGCACTAAAATAGCCCAAGAGTTCACGCCTATAATCCTTGAGTGTTTCAAGGAGTTCATTATTAGGTGAGAGTGCTTCTACAATATAATTTATATCATGGAGCTGAAAATATGAATTATTATCAAGTTTCAAAAAGTTAATGCTTTCATCATATTCATCTTTAAATGCATAATAGTTTTTTAAAACTATATTTTTATTATTTGCATAGTCTCTAAGCCTATTATCCCAAAGTCCACCCATTTCAATATCTAACATCCGAACTTGTGCTAATAAATCATTTACTATCGCCTCATGTGCAGAAGCATAATCTGCAAGTTCCCTTATACTTGATAAAAGAGTAATCCTATTACCCCCACCACGCACATAATTCCTTATAGCATTTGTGTCAAATGCAGTAACAGGTATTGATGTGGAATTAACATTATAATAATCCAAAGAGTAATAGTCCGGGCTACCAATAAAATAAGCCTTTTCCCATAACCTTTCATAAGCTTTAATAATGTTATCTATCTCATTAAACTTACCTGCCATCTTTTCTTGAACCTGTAAGTATGCCTTTAAACGGACATTTAATTCATTATAATAAGCTTTTTCATCAGCAAGAAAATTCTTATAGTATTCTTGAGATATTGTTTTTCTTTCTTCCACATAATTAATACTTTCAATAACAGCTTCATAAAGATTATAGGCTTCTAAGTATATTGCATTAGGTTTATCATATCCAAGTTTTATTACCGAAGTGTTTTCTTCTTCCATTATATCTTCCAATAAGTATTCATTAGGCCATTCGAATTCATCATATATTTCCTCAATTTTATCGACCATATATTCATCTTCTTTAAGGGGATTGATAAAATCATTTTCATTATATCCTTCAGGAAGCCAAACTACATTATCACGCAACTCAATATAGTCCTCTTTTAAGTGGTTAAGCTGATCCATGGCTGAGATTAATTCAGGCATCGTATCTTCAATTATTACAGAAAGTTGGCTTTTGGAGTCAAGAAATGATATTATACGTGTTTTTAAACTATTAAGTGCATTCTTTCCATAATTTATATTATTAAAAAGGGATGACCAACTTTCTTTATAAAGAGAAACAGCATCACCACCAACATAGAGGGCAGTATCGAATGTAAAAGCACCATTAAAATCTCCAAACCCATCTCCATCCCAATCATAGCTTATATATTTGTCTATCGTTGAAGGTTCACACCCTTTTTCAATATCAGTTTCTAAAATTGCAAATTCTTCTTCTTTGCTTTCTATCTCTTCTGTAATATAATTGTATAAGTCTATAATATTACTGCACAAAGTATGGGCAGCTTTCCCTACTTCTAAATCAAGTTCCTCTTTTTTTTCAAGAACAGCATAAAAAACTTCACTTTTTCTTTCTTCTATGGTATAATCCATAGCCGCACCATATTGATTAGCAAGTTCTTCAGCTGTAAACCAAGAGAAGTTAAGTCCCTTATATTCTCCCGTTGGTTCTTCCACTTCTTCAGGAAAAGCGTCTTGTAAAGCAGCTTCATATGCAGCCTTTTCTTCAGCCCTCATCCTTTCTTCTAATTGAAGTTGATTTTCATGATACTCATAAGCTGCTAATAGCATTTCATAACGACTTATAAGTTTTTGCATAGCCATATCTATCCGTTGCAAACTCTTTTCTGTCATCTTAGCATAAGAATCCATCATTATTCCAAATAACTTCACAGTTTCTTCAGGTGTAAAAGGAACCCCATGCTCCCCATTTTTATAACGTTGGAATTTTTCATTAAAATCGTTATCTTCCCTTTTGGCAAGGTCCATTATAAAGTTAATAACATCTGCAATTTGCCCACTTGCCTCATTTAAAGTTCCCCTCGTTACATTTGGTAAAAAGAGCATATCCGATAGTAGAAGTGTACATTGGGTAATAGTTATTATAACAGTATTTGCTATACCTTTTGTACGCATATCAACAGTTTGCTGATAATACTCCTTGCCGATTTCATACTCCTTTTCTATAGCTGCAAGTGCTGCTTTAAAAGTTTGTGCCCTATCCCACCATTCAAAACTCGTCGGTATCTGATGAGAAAATATTTCAGCATGTTCAGGATATAAACTTACAAGACTTTTATTAGGTCCAAACTTAGCAGTTAGTTCAGGATAACTCTTTTTTGCAATCCTTTGTTTCCATAGTTGATTAGCTTTATAGTATGTATTCCCTGTTTTATACCAATCAATAATTTCTTGTTTACCACTTGAACCAAAGGTAGCATTTCGAGCTGAATCCGTAAAGATATGGTAATAAACTTCTCTTTTATCCCTATCGTTCATTCTTCGCCATGCCTTTAAATTCACATGAGCAGGTGCATATTTACTTTCATATCTATTCCCATCCATCTCATACTCAATGTTCTGCCCCAAAGCACCCCAAATTCTACTACTTGAAGATATAATATATACGTCTCCTCCTGAGCTATTAGCATATGTAGTTGGATTAGTTCCCAAAAAACCTATTACAAATGCCATATATAATGCCAAAATTATTTTACATCTTTTCATCCATCCCCACTCCCCCAAAAAAAATTTTCTAACTATATTATTCTGCTTATATTATAAGGTAAAGTGAGCTAATAATCATCATACTAAAGTATGAGTATATGAAAAAGTTCTCATACTTTAGTATGAAAGATCAGAAATACGGCTGACTTAGAGGAAAATAAATGCTTAGGTAAACTATGTTAATTAAGTCTACTGATAATACATAAAAGGATAAGGATTTATGATAAAAAGTTCTTTATATATTCAATTGGCAAATTCATGAGGGTTAGTTCTGCTATATGCAATTATATTTTATATTAACATATTTTTTTAATCGGCATAATATAGATATTGGAGGTGTGAAATATGTATGCCCAAATAAGAATGTTACATTATAATTATAGCTATTTTTATAATAAGACAGAAGTTTTAAAGCTTACAATTAAATATCCTGTAATAGGGCTTTATAATAATCCTTATGCTCAATTACAAATAAATAATCATATAATGTCGGAGCTTGGTGATTTTTTGAAATATGCATCAAATAATTTATATAATGAAGCTGTAAAACAATATCAACAAGCACAAGAAAATAATTATCCTTTTCATAGTTTTGAAGCTATTATGGAATATGTTATAACATACAATGACAACTGTTTCTTAAGCTATTATAATACTAAATATGAATATACAGGAGGGGCTCACGGAATTACTGTAATGCATTCCGATACATTTAGCTTGCAAAATGGTGCTAATATTCCACTATCATGTTTCTTTAGAAAGGGAGTAGATTATAAAGAAATACTTATTGAACAAATAATAAAGCAAGCTGATGACAATGTAAAAAATAATCCGGGAATTTATTTTGATAATTATGCAGAATTAATAGTCAAAAATTTTAATGAAAATAATTACTTTCTTAGCCTAAAAGGATTATCTATTTACTATCAACAATATGATATAGCACCTTATTCTACAGGTATTGTAATATTTACTATTCCTTATAATATTATCATATAAGTGTCAGGGGGACAGGGGTTTGACACTTTTGAAGCCTGACCCCCACTTGATTTAATTTGTATCTTTCATAAGCGAACATGAAGGGCGGCAAGCTCTGCACTGACCTGCTCCAACTCCAACGGACACGCAGTTACGCTGATTTCCTCGATCTTTCATAGTTTTCTGGAGTATCGTATCCGAGCTTCGAATGCAACCTGATTTTATTGTAAAAGGTCTCTACATAGTCAAATATGCTATACCTTGCCTCAGCTCTTGTTCTGTAGTCCTCGTGGTAAATCAACTCAATTTTTAGCGTGCCAAAGAAGGACTCCATCGGAGCATTGTCCCAGCAATCACCCTTGCGGCTCATGCTTTGATTGAAGCCGTATTTCTTTAATAAGGAACGATATTTTTTGCTTGCGTATTGAACGCCACGGTCGGAATGACAGATAACGCCTCTAGGCGGATTTGTCCTACCTATAGCTTGCTTTAATGCATCAATGA
>CAZRSG010000006.1:20171-33815 GCA_964602705.1 uncultured Oscillospiraceae bacterium | reverse complement strand
AGATGGCTTGTATCATACGCAAGAAGACGCGGTGAAAAAACCATGAAAGAAAGACTGGCTGCCGAAATAATAGATGCAGTAAACAGCACAGGCGGAGCAGTAAAGAAAAAAGAAGACACACATAAGATGGCAGAAGCAAACAAAGCATTTGCCCACTACAGATGGTAAAAAAAGAAATAGAAATAAAAAAAGCAAACAACAGTGAAAGGAGGAATTGTGTGCCAAGAGAATTTCCACTAAACAAAACAAGAAACATAGGAATAATGGCCCATATTGATGCAGGCAAAACAACAACATCAGAAAGGATCCTATTCTACACAGGACGAGTACACAAAATGGGCGAAACGCACGAAGGTGCAGCAACAATGGACTGGATGCAACAAGAGCAAGAACGAGGCATCACAATTACTTCAGCTGCTACTACGGCTCAATGGGAAGGGCATAAAATAAATATAATTGACACACCAGGGCACGTTGATTTTACGGTTGAAGTGGAAAGATCATTAAGAGTACTTGACGGCTCAGTAACCGTTTTTTGTGCAAAAGGCGGCGTAGAACCACAATCAGAAACAGTATGGCGACAAGCAGACAAATATAAAGTACCACGCATAGCATACGTAAACAAAATGGATGTAGTCGGGGCAGACTTCTTCAATGTAATAGACATGATGAAAACAAGGCTCAAATGCAATGCAGTACCAATACAGATACCCATAGGCAAAGAAGACACATTCAAAGGCTTAGTAGACATAATAAAAATGAAAGCATACGTATACTATGACGACTTAGGGCAAGACATAAGAGAAGAAGAAATACCCGAAGACCTAAAAGAATTAGCCATAACAAGCCGGGCAAACTTAATAGAAAACATAGCAGAACAAGACGAAGAAATAATGGCCAAATATCTTGAAGACGAAGAAATAACAGAAGAAGAAATAAAAGCAGCAATAAGAAAAGCAACAATAGCAGTAGAAATGATACCCGTACTATGCGGAACATCATATAAGAACAAAGGCGTACAAAAACTATTAGATGCAGTAATATCATACATGCCATCACCATTAGACGTAGCCTCAATAAAAGGAATACTAAAAACAGGTGAAGAAGAAGAACGGCACTCAGATGATAAAGAGCCATTTTCAGCCTTAGCATTTAAAATAGCAACAGACCCATACGTAGGCAAACTCTGTTTCTTTAGAGTCTACTCAGGAGTACTAAAATCAGGCTCCTATGTATACAACTCAACAAAAGGAAAAAGAGAAAGAATAGGGAGGATACTCCAAATGCATGCCAACCATAGGGCAGATGTAAACCAAATATATGCGGGCGACATAGCTGCAGCAGTAGGATTTAAAGACACAACAACCGGAGACACCCTATGTGACGAGGAACATCCAATAATATTAGAATCAATGGAATTTCCGGAACCGGTTATAAAAGTTGCCATAGAACCAAAAACAAGGGCAGGCCAAGAAAAAATGTCAATAGCACTTGCAAAACTTGCAGAAGAAGACCCTACATTTAAAACATACACAGACGAAGAAACAGGTCAAGTAATAATAGCAGGAATGGGAGAACTACACCTTGAAATAATTGTCGACCGACTGCTAAGGGAATTTAAAATAGAAGCAAATGTAGGAAAACCGCAAGTATCATATAAAGAAACAATAAGAAAACCAGTAAAAATAGAACAAAAATATGCAAGGCAATCAGGCGGACGAGGACAATACGGTCATGTACTATTAGAAATAGAACCAACAGAACCGGGAACAGGCTATGAATTTGTCAACAAAATAGTAGGCGGAACAATACCAAAAGAATATATACCGGCAGTAGATGCAGGAATACAAGGGGCAATGGAAACAGGAGTATTAGCTGGATTTAACACCATAGACGTAAAAGTAACCCTATACGATGGATCCTACCACGAAGTAGACTCATCAGAAATGGCATTCAAAATAGCAGGCTCAATGGCATTTAAAGAAGGATGCAAAAAAGCAGACCCTGTACTATTAGAACCAATAATGAAAGTAGACGTAACAATCCCAGAAGAATATATGGGCGACGTCATGGGAGACTTAAACTCACGCCGGGGACAAATTCAAGGAACCGAAGCAAGACTGGGAGCACAATCAATATCAGTATTTGTACCCTTAGCCGAAATGTTTGGATATGCAACAACATTACGATCAAGAACACAAGGACGAGGAACATTTGCAATGCAACCAAGTCACTTTGAACAAGTACCAAAAAGCATACAAGAATCAATAATAAACTTAACAGCAAAAATATAAAAAACTAATAAATTCTTGAAAAAAGAATAAAAATAATATAAAATCACTAATAACAAACAAAAACAAGGAGGAAGACAAAATGGGAAAAGCTAAATTTGAAAGAAGCAAACCACATATTAATATTGGAACAGTAGGTCATGTTGACCATGGTAAAACCACACTAACAGCAGCAATAACAAAAGTATTAGGACTAGCCGGAGGAGCATCCTATACAGCATATGACTCAATAGACAAAGCACCGGAAGAAAAAGAAAGAGGAATAACAATATCAACATCACACGTAGAATACGAAACCGAAAACAGGCACTATGCACACGTTGACTGCCCCGGTCACGCCGACTACGTTAAAAACATGATAACAGGAGCTGCACAAATGGACGGAGCAATCCTTGTAGTATCAGCAGCAGACGGACCAATGCCACAAACAAGAGAACATATCCTACTATCAAGACAAGTTGGAGTACCATATATAGTAGTATTCCTAAACAAAGCTGACCAAGTAGACGATCCGGAACTATTAGAATTAGTAGAAATGGAAGTAAGAGAACTACTAAACGAATACGAATTCCCCGGAGACGATATTCCAATAGTAACAGGCTCAGCACTAAAAGTATTAGACTCAGAATCAGAAGACATAAACGCAGAAGAATATGCACCAATATTAAAACTAATGGAAGAAGTAGACGCATATATACCAACACCAGAAAGACAAACAGACCTACCATTCCTAATGCCAGTTGAAGACGTATTCTCAATTACAGGCCGTGGAACAGTAGCAACAGGAAGAGTAGAAAGAGGAACAATCAAAGTATCAGACGAAGTAGAAATCGTTGGAATGACAGACGAACCACGAAAAGTAGTAGTAACAGGAGTAGAAATGTTTAGAAAACTACTTGACAGTGCAGAAGCAGGAGACAACATAGGAGTATTACTAAGAGGAGTACAAAGAGACGAAATACAAAGGGGTCAAGTATTAGCAAAACCAGGATCCATAAAACCATATACTAAATTTAAAGCAGAAGTATACGTACTAACCAAAGAAGAAGGCGGAAGACACACACCATTCTTCAACAACTACAGACCACAATTCTACTTCAGAACAACAGACGTTACAGGAGTAACACAACTACCCGAAAATGTAGAAATGTGTATGCCCGGTGACAACATAACAATGACAATAGAACTCATAACACCAATAGCAATAGAAGCAGGACTAAGATTTGCTATACGTGAAGGAGGAAAAACAGTAGGCTCTGGAGTAGTATCAGAAATCATTGCTTAATAGAAGCAACTTTAAAAAGCAAACCTCAAATACAATTTAATATAAAAATAGATGGTCTAAGACCGTCTATTTTTATTCCCCAAAACACACTATGCATATCCACTAAGATACAATAGTGCAATAATATGTATAACAATTCAAATAAGCCTTTACAATGGTATTATAAATGGTATAATATAATCATATAATAAAAAAGACCTAAACAAATAGGACTGAGTAACTATATAATAACTATTATCATTTGGAGGCAATGCAAATGAAAATACAGAACTACATTAACAAGACACTAAAAAAACTTGACAAAAGAAAAATAACCTTACTAATGACAGATATAATTCTAATAAATCTAGCAACACTAATATCAATACTATTAAGATATGATGGAGCAATACACCAAGCTGAAATAAGAACAAACCTACACTTTTTTATACTCGCAACACTAATCAAGATAATGGTATACTACCTATTTCATTTATATAAAAGTCTATGGCAATATGCAGGTTTAGAAGAACTGCTACAAATCTTCTTTGCAACAACAATAGGAACCATAGCCACATATATAACCACATACCCAATGGACTTTTCCCTATCCAAAAGCATAATCTTAATATCCTACATACTAACCATGATATTTGTAGGGGCAAGCAGACTAAGTTATAGGGTACTAAGACGTCTAAAAGGCAGTAACATAATCAGTACAAACGGTAAAACTAAAATCATGGTAGTAGGGGCAGGCTCCACAGGTGCATCAATAATAAAAGAAATAAAAAAATATCAAAAATTTAATGCAACAGTAGTATTAGCAATAGACGACGACCCAAACAAACAAGGAGCCTATATAAGTGGTGTCCAAGTAAAAGGTGACAGAACCCAAATAGTTGCATTAGCCGAAAAATACGACATAGATGAAATAATAATAGCAATACCATCAGCAACAAACAAAGAAATACAAAAAATACTAGAACTATGCAAATACACAAGATGCCGCCTAAAAAAGCTACCAACATTTAAAGAACTAATAAGCGGCGAAATAGCAATAAATCAAATACGAGACGTACACATAGAAGACCTATTAGGCAGGCAACCAATAAGTCTTAACGTAGAAGAAATATCAGGATACATAAAAGACAAAACAGTATTAGTTACAGGTGGTGGAGGCTCAATAGGATCAGAATTATGCCGCCAAATAACAAAATTCAGCCCCAAGAAATTACTAATACTCGAAATATACGAAAACAATGCCTATGTATTACAAAAAAAACTCGAAAACATATACAAAAAAAACTTAGACTTAGAAGTAATAATAGGCTCAATACAAGACAAAAAAAGACTAGAAGACGTGTTTAATAGATACAAGCCACAAGTAATATTCCATGCAGCAGCACATAAGCACGTACCCCTAATGGAATCAAACCCAACAGAAGCAATTAAAAACAACATAATAGGCACAAAAAATGTAGCAGAATGTGCGGACAAACACAAATCAGAAACATTTGTCCTAATATCAACAGACAAGGCAGTAAACCCAACAAACATCATGGGAGCGACAAAAAGAACAGCAGAAATGATAATACAAGACCTAAGCAAAATAAGCAAAACCAAATATGTAGCAGTAAGATTTGGGAATGTATTAGGCAGTAACGGAAGCGTAGTACCACTATTTCAAAGCCAAATAGGGCTTGGCGGACCACTCACGGTAACACATCCGGAAATCACAAGATTCTTTATGACAATAGACGAAGCTGCACAATTAGTAATACAAGCAGGAGCAATGGCAAAGGGTGGAGAAATATTCATACTAGACATGGGTCAACCAGTCAAAGTAATCAACCTGGCAAAAGACCTAATCAGACTATCAGGCTTAGAACCGGACATAGATATAAAAATCCAATACACAGGACTCAGACCGGGAGAAAAACTATACGAAGAACTAATGATGAAAGAAGAAGGAATATCAGCAACCAAACACGATAAAATCTTTATAAGTAAGCCAATAGAAATGGACTCAGAACAACTAAAAAGAAAACTAAAAGAACTAATGGAAAAAAAGGACAGTGATAATAAATCAATCTGCATAATAATGCAAAAATTAGTACCCACATACAAATGTGAATATGCACAAGAAGAACAATTAGAAGGGCAAGTATCTGTTAGTCAAATATCAATCCAACAAACAAAAACAGAAACAGGGAAAGTAATAGAAGCACCTGCCAATTAAATACAGAAAACAAATAGGGGAATAGAGAGGGAAGTCTCATATGAACAATGATAAAATATCAGACAAGAAACGTATATACCTTTCATCACCACATATGAGTGAAGAAGGATACGAGCAAGAATATATAAAAGAAGCATTTGAAACAAATTGGATAGCACCATTAGGAAAAAATGTAGACGAATTTGAAAAAGAACTAGCATTAAAAGTAGGAGGCAAATATGCAGTTGCCCTATCATCAGGAACAGCTGCAATTCATATGGCATTAAAATCAGCAGGAGTAGACAAAGGAGACACCGTATTCTGTCAAGACTTAACCTTCTCTGCAACAGCAAACCCTATCATATATCAAAACGCAAGACCAGTATTTATAGATAGTGACTATGAAACCTGGAATATGAACTCCAAGGCATTAGAAGCAGCCTTTAAAAAATACCCTAATGTAAAAGCAGTCATAGTTGTCCACCTTTATGGCTTATCAGCTGACATGGACAAGATAACAAGAATATGTAAAAACAATAATGTACCCTTAATAGAAGATGCTGCCGAAAGCTTAGGAACAACATACAAAGGACAAGAAACAGGAACCATTGGGCAATATGGTATATTTAGCTTTAATGGGAATAAGATTATAACTACATCAGGTGGGGGGATGTTAATATCCGCTGACAAAGAAAAAATAGCAAAAGTAAAATTTTGGGTAACCCAGGCAAGAGACAAGGCAAGACACTACCAACATAGTGAATTAGGCTTTAACTATAGAATGAGCAATGTCTTAGCAGGCATAGGCAGGGGTCAACTTAAAATATTAGATAAAAGAATAGCCAAGAAAAAATACATATTTGAATACTATCAAAAAGAATTATCCAAAATAAAAGGCATTAAATTTATGCCGATAAATATATGGAACAAACCAAATTATTGGTTATCATGCATAACACTTAGTGGTGGGATAAAACCACTTGATATAATGTTAGCATTAGAAAAAGAGAATATAGAATCAAGACCCATATGGAAACCAATGCATATGCAACCCTTCTTTGAAAAGTATGACTATATAGGTGAAGGGGTATCAAAAGACCTATTTGAAAATGGTGTATGTCTGCCAAGTGATACTAAAATGACAGATCAAGACTTAAAAAAGGTATGTGATATTATTAGGGGGTTATTGTGAAGCATGAGAACAGTAAATCTTTTTATAAAAAGATTAATTGATGTTTTAGGTAGTTTTATTGGTTTGCTAATTATTTTTCCTATACTTACTATTATAGCTTTGTTAATAAAAATAACTTCAAAAGGTTCAATATTATTTAAACAGGAAAGGTTAGGCAAAGATGGCCAAATATTTAATATTCTAAAATTTAGGACGATGATACTAAATGCTGAAAGTATTGGAGATGGACTAACAATTAAGAATGAAAAGGACAATAGGATTACAAAGATGGGAAGATTTCTAAGATCATTAAGTTTAGATGAATTACCCCAATTAATAAATGTTTTAAAAGGTGAAATGAGCCTGGTAGGGCCAAGACCACCGGTAAGGTATTACCCATATGATGGGTATGAAAGTTACCCAGAATGGGCAAAAAATAGATTTACAATGAAGCCTGGAATAACAGGATTATCACAAGTGGTCGTTAGAAATTCTGTTCCGTGGGATGATAGGATGCTTGTAGATATTGAATACATAGAAAAGTTTAATGTTTGGCTTGATATTAAAATTCTAATTAAGACTATATTCAAGACCTTTAAGAGTCAAAATATTTATATGGATAAAAGTCAACAAAATATAAGTATTGAAATAAAACGTTAATCCAAAATAAAAGGTAATAAGGAGTATTGATATGATTAAAGGAAAACTTATATATCTTAGACCTATTATAAAAAGTGATATTACATATTTAAATAGATGGAAAAACGATGAAAATACATATATGTATTTAGGTGGAGGATTTATGCCTACATCAATAGATTATCAAGAAAAGTATTTGGAGTTAATGATTGATACATCAGGTAAGGATAAAAGATTTATTATATGTGATAATGACGACTTACCAATAGGTATGGTTGGTTTATATAATATAAATTGGATTAATCGTACATGTGAAATAGGTGTTTATATAGGAGATAAAAAAGCATTAAGTAAAGGTTATGGTAAGGAAGCATGCTTATTAGTGGAAAGGTTTGCTAAGGAATATATAAATCTTAGAAAAATTAAATTAAGTGTCGTATCTGATAATAAAAATGCATTAAGGATGTGGCATTCACTGGAGTATAAAAAGGTGGGGGAATACATAGATGAACGATTTATAAAAGGAACTTATAGGAACTTGATAGTAATGGAAAAGTTTATAAACTAAAAATGCTTATATTATTCATAAAAGCAATACGAAGGGTGTTAATTAATGAAAAGTGGTCTAAATATACTAATTCTAAGTTGTGGTACAAGGAATAAGATTATACAGTATTTTAAAAAGGAACTATCAGGTAAAGGTCATGTATTTGCAGCAGATTGTAGTAAACTAGCCCCAGCTTTATATGAGGCGGACAAATATTTTATAGTTCCAAGAATGAATGAAGATAGATATTTAAACACCATACTTTCAATTTGTAAGGAGAATAATATAAAGTCAGTTATATCTTTAATAGATCCAGAATTAGGCTTCCTGGCAAAAAACAAACAATCCTTTTTAAAAATAGGAATTATACCAATCATATCAAACTATGATTCGATTGAGATGTGTTTTGATAAATATAGAATGTATAAGTTTTTAACAAATAATGGGTTTAAGACATCTAAAAGTTATATTAGCAAAGATTTGTTCTATAAAGAAATAGAAATTGGAAGGATACAATATCCTGTATTTGTAAAACCAGTAAAAGGAAGTGCAAGTATTAACATAAGTAAGGTTAATTCAAAAGAAGAGATTGACTTATTATTTCATTTATATGATGATCTTATGATCCAAGAATTCATGGATGGTATAGAATATGGGGCAGATGTTTATATAGATATGATTACCGAAGAAACGGTTGCAATATTTACAAAAGAAAAGATAAAGATGAGAGCAGGCGAAACAGATAAGTCACTATCAGTAAAAGATGATGTATTATTTAACTTAATTAAAGATTTCGTAAAAAAAACAAAATTAAAAGGAATTATAGATATTGATATTTTTAAAATAAATAATGAATATTATATATCCGAAGTAAACCCACGATTTGGGGGTGGCTACCCACACGGATATGAATGTGGTGTAAATATACCCCAAATGATAATAAAAAATATAGCTGGTTATAAAAATAAGAATATGATTGGAGAGTATGAAGAGGGTACATATATGATGAAATACAATGAAATAAAAATGATTAATAATGTTGAATAATGAAAAGATATAATATGTCATAGTAATACTAAATATCTTAAAAAGATTTTTATTCTTTATATTAAGATGTTAATTAATATTAAATGGGCACAACTTCTAGCATTTAAAAAGACAATTAATTAAGATACATAAATATAAAAACAATCAAGGAGTAACTTAAAATGAAAATATTATATGTAACAACAATTTCTAATACGGTAAATGCTTTTTTTATTCCACATATAAAAACTTTAATAGAACAAGGAAGTAAAGTTGATGTTGCATTTAATATAACTCAAGATATAAGCCCTGAAATTTATGAAATGAATTGTAAGGTACATAACCTACCCTTTCAACGTTCAATATTTAATAAATATAATTATATGGCATATAAAGGACTAAAAAAGATTTTTATAGATGAAAAATATGATATAGTACATACACACACCCCAATAGCATCCGCCATTTGTAGATTAGTATGCCGGAACACAAAAGATATTAAAGTAATATATACAGCACATGGGTTTCATTTTTTTAGAGGTGCTCCACTAATAAATTGGTTAATATATTACCCAATAGAAAAATGGTTATCAAAATATACTGATTTATTAATTACTATTAACAAGGAAGATTATAATAGAGCTAAAAGATCATTTAAAGCTGGTAAAATTAAATACATTCCAGGTGTGGGAGTAGATACAAAAAAGTTTCGTGATACAGTTATAAATAAAACAGAAAAAAGGAAAGAAATAGGTATACCTAATGGTGCTTTTATGGTATTATCAGTAGGGGAACTTAATAAAAATAAAAATCATGAAACAATAATAAAAGCTATTGCTAAATTGAAAAACCCCAATATTATTTATGTAATATGTGGGAGGGGTCCCCTTAAAAAGTACTTAACAGAAATGAGTAAAAAATTAAAAATTGAGGAACAAGTTAAACTATTAGGGTACAGGGGGGATATATCAGAAATTTGCAAAGTGGCAGATATATTTGCTTTTCCATCAAAACGTGAGGGTTTAGGATTGGCAGCTATAGAAGCAATGGCTGCGGGATTACCGATAGTCACTTCGAACATTCATGGAATTATAGATTATTCAATAGATGGTGTAACAGGTTATACATGCAGCCCAAAGGATGTTGATAGATTTTCAGAAGTTATAATGAATTTGTATAAAAATAAAGATTTAAGGGTTGAAATAGGAACATTTAGTATGCAAAATGTTCAAAAGTTTGATTTTAAAAATGTGATGCCTAAAATTAAAGAGATATATGAATCTTTGTTGTAATCGGGTTCTGCTCATACACTTAATATGAGATATTGTTATATAAGAATATAATGTAGGTGAGGGTATGCGAAATAGTAGTCAATATCCAAAGGTTTTATTGATATCGGACGCAACATGGTCTGATACAAATAATATAGGGAATACATTTAATAGTTTATTTGAAAAATATCCAAAAGATAAAATAGCTATGATATATGCACGTCCGGATTTACCAAATACAAGAATATGTAATAAATTTTTTCAAATATCGGAGAATAGATTACTTAAAAATATAATAAAAAAAGGGATTAAACCGGGAAAAGTGGTAAGTGAAGAGGAACTATCAAACAATCAAATAAAACTAAACTTACAGGAAGATGAAAAAAAAGGACAAAACATGTATAGGTTCTTTAGAAGATATAGATTAAATTTATTTTTATTTATGAGGGAAGTTTTGTGGAAAATAGGTAATTGGAAGACCAAAGAATTAAATGATTTTATTGATGACTATAAACCAGATATTATATTTAATTTAGCATGTTCTAATATTTATATGAATAAATTACAACAATATATTATAAAAAAAACAAATAAAAAGGCTATACTATATTTTGTAGATGATGTATACTTAACAAAAAGGAAAACATTTTCTTTCCTGTTTTGGATAATAAGACCCTTTATAAGAAGAAATATTAGACAAACAGTAAAATTATGTAATCTAATATATACGATAATACCAAAACAAAAAAATGAATATGATAGTTATTTTAAAGTTAATAGCAAAATTTTAAATAAAGGTGGAGATTTTAATACTAAATTAAACCATGATGACAAAATAAACAAGCCTATAAAACTTGTTTATACAGGAAATATTTATTCAGGACGTTGGGAGATATTAGCTAAGATAGGCGAGTCATTAGATAAAATTAATAAAAATAAGGAAGTAGCACTATTATACATATATACAAAAAATGAATTATATCCTAAAATTAAAAAAATATTTGCTAATACTAAAAGCATTAGATTTATGGGATCTATATCTGCTAATGAAGTAGTAAGAATACAAAAAGAGTCGGATATATTAGTCCATGTTGAATCCTTTAGAATTACAGATAGATTAAAAACGCGTTTATCATTCTCAACAAAATTAGTTGATTATTTTGAACAAGAAAAATGCATCTTGGCTGTTGGTTGGAAAGATGCAGCTTCTATAGATTATTTAATTAAAAATAATGCTGCCTGTGTTATTACTGATTTAGAAGAAATGCAAGAAAAGCTAAAAAATTTACTTGAAAATCCAGATTTAGTTCAAAGGTATGGAAAAAAGGCTTGGGAGTGTGGCAAGAAAAACCATGAAATTAAAAATAATTCTAACATATTTTATCGGGATTTGTTAGGTTTAGTCAAGGAGCGAGAATATGAAGGTTGTTCAGATTAATTCTGTCTGTGGTGTTGGAAGTACAGGAAAAATAGCAGTAGACTTATCAACTATAATGATGGAAAATGATATTGAAAATTATATTATATATGGATTAGGGCAAAGTGACTATCCTTATGGAATAAGGGTTGGGGATAACTTTAATATTAGAACTCATCAATTACATACTCGCTTATTAGGATGGCATGGTTATGTCTCTAAAAGGACAACAACTCAAATAATAAAAAAATTAGATATTATACAGCCAGATATAATTCACCTTCATAATATTCACGGTTTTTATCTAAATATAGAACTATTATTTAAATATCTTGCTAAAACAGATAAACCTGTTATATGGACATTGCATGATTGTTGGTCTTTTACAGGACATTGTCCATACTTTGACTATATAGGTTGTGATAAATGGATTAAGGGATGCTATGATTGCCCTCAAAAAGGTTCATATCCAGTTACTTGGTTTTTTGATAGGTCAAAACAACAATGGGAAGACAAAAAGGATTTTTTTACATCAGTAAAAAATATGTGTATTGTTACCCCATCACAATGGTTAGCTAATATAGTAAAACAATCTTTTCTGAATAATTATAATATAAAAGTTATAAATAATGGTATAGATACTGATGCATTTAAACCAAGTGATAGTAACTTTAGACAAGAAAATAATTTGAAGGATAAAATTATTATAATAGGAGTTGCAGGTTTCTGGGAGAAACGGAAGGGGTTACTATATTTTATTGAATTATCAAAATTATTGGATGAAAAATATAAAATTGTTTTGGTGGGGTTGACAGAAAAACAAAAAAAACAATTACCGAAAGATATTATAGGAATAAATCGCACTAATAATATAGAAGAATTAGCCGGTTTATATTCAACTGCAGATGTTTTTGTTAATCCAACATTGGAGGATAATTTTCCAACGGTTAACATAGAAGCACTTGCCTGTGGGGTTCCTGTAATTACCTATAAAACTGGAGGAAGCCCAGAGGGTATAAATAAGGATTGTGGAATAGTTGTGGAAAAAGGAAATCTTAATGAATTATTTGCAACAATTAAGAAAATAGGAAGGAAGCAAGATGTAATTAAAAGAGCTTGTTTAATACAAGCAAGTAAATTTAATAAAAAAGATAAGTATAATGAATATATTAATTTGTATAGGAGCAGGTGAAATTCTTGGTAGTTTGGGTAGGACTAATAATATTTATAATCTTTGTTAAATCGATTATAGGAGACTTAGCGGAAAATAAGAAACAAAAAAGGTTCTTGGTGTTTACTGGGGTAGTGATAATTACAATTATGGGATTTCGATATCCTGATTATGGGGATTTATACGATGTAAAAGTTTATTATAGTTATTATAGACAAATAATCAACACTGATTGGAGAGAAGTTTTTGAAATATCACGTTTTGAATATGGTTATGTTCTTTTAAATAAAACTTTGGCAAGCATAGTTCCATGGCCGCAATTCATATTAATATTTGAAGCGGCATTTTGTGTATTTTGTGTTTCGAGGTTTATATATAGAAATTCAGAATATCCTTTTCAATCTGTTATTTTTTATGTAACATTAGGAACAATGACTTTTCAATTAACAGCTTTCAGACAATCTTTTGCTTTAAGTATTTGTTTATTAAGCATTGAATATATAAAAGATAAAAAATTCTTTAAGTATATTTTTATGATTTTATTAGCAATGACTTTTCATAAGACTGCAATTGTTTTTTTACCATTTTATTTTATAGCAAATAGAAAACCGAACTGGATAAACAATATA
>CAZRSG010000006.1:17228-20161 GCA_964602705.1 uncultured Oscillospiraceae bacterium | reverse complement strand
TTATCATTCGTTTTTTTAAAAGATATTAAAAATAGGCTAACTTTAAACATGTTAATAGTAGCCTTGGGCCTGTATCTTATGAGATATAAAACACAAGCTATAGAGAGAATAAGTTTTTATTATACCCCAGCTTTAATTGTTCAATTACCTAATACAATTAATTTAATAACTGATAAACGTATAAAACAATTAATTAATTTTACTGCAATTTTATTAGCTATTGTCTTATTTATATATAGGACACATACAGCTGAGTATGGTAATTATAAATTTTTTTGGCAATAAACAATATGAATAATAATTTTAAAGGGGTTTTGCCGAATGAAGTTAACATTTTACACGAATTATTTAAACCATCATCAACTACCATTTTGCAAGGAAATGTTTAAGTTGATAGGAAAAGATTTTAGCTTTGTTGCTCATGTACCTATTCGAAAAGAAAGACTTTTGATGGGTTATGAAGATATGAATAATGAGTTTCCTTTTGTATTGAGGGCATATGATAGTAAAGATGAATATCTAAAAGCTAAAAAACTTGCATTAGATAGTGATGTAATTATCTTAGGTTCTGCACCTAATGAATATGTTGATATTCGTATGAAGAAAAATAAATTAACATTTAGGTATACTGAAAGGTTTTTAAAAAAAGGTTTATATCGGAGCTTTATTCCAACAACAAGAAAAAAAATATTTAATAATTATATAAGATATAAAGAATTAAACTTTTATGTTTTATGTGCAAGTGCCTATACTGCCTATGACTTATCATTGTGTGGTATGGAAAGTAATACATTAAAATGGGGTTACTTTCCTAAGGTTGAGGAATATAGCGTTGATGAACTAATGAAGCGAAAAAAGAATAAAAAATTAAAACTTCTATGGGTCGGTAGATTAATAAATTTTAAAAAAGCAAAAGATGCTATAAAAATTACAAAGACTCTAAAAGATAAAGGATATCATTTTGATTTGGATATAGTTGGTACAGGGGAATCTGAAGTTAATTTAAAGAAATTAGTCAAGGCATATAATTTATCAGATTGTGTATCATTTTTAGGTTCGATGTCACCGGAAGAAGTTAGAAAACATATGGAAGAAGCAAATATATTTTTATTCACAAGTAACTTTCAGGAAGGTTGGGGGGCAGTATTAAACGAGGCTATGAATAGTGCTTGTGCAATAGTAGCAAGTCATGCAATTGGCTCAGTACCATATCTTTTGAAACATAAAAAAAATGGTTTAATTTATAAATATGGAGATAATAAAGACTTTTATAATAAAGTTAAATTCTTAATAGATAATCCGGAAAAGCAAAAAGAATATGGTAAAGAAGCATATTGTACACTTTATAATACATGGAATGCGAAAGTTGCTGCTGATAGGTTTATCAATATAAGTCAGCAATTACTGAATGGAAAGCAAATAAAAGGGTATGATGATGGACCTTGTAGTAAAGCGAGTATCATAAAAAATGATTGGTTTAAGGAGTGATAAAATGAAAAAGATATTTCTTTGTGGACATACGGGAAGTTATAATCGTGGATGTGATGCAATTGTAAGAAGTACAAAAAAAGTATTTAAAGATTATGATATCGATCAGTTCTACCTTGCATCATTTTTTCCATTACAAGACAAGGAATCTGGTATTGATAATGAAACGGAAATCATCAGCTATAACAAACATAATTCAAAAGCTAGTAGATTAAATTCAGGTATTCGTAGCAAGCTTTTACTTAATTATGAAAAAGCACATAAATGTATCCAAAAACCATTGTGGGAAAGGTTAGATAAGAATAGTTTATGCTTAAATATTGGTGGTGATACGTATTGTTATTCACGACCAATAACTTCATATGCACTAACATCACATAATAAAAAAAGAGATATACCTACTGTTTTATGGTGTTGTTCTATAGAGGAAAAGTTAGTTGATAATGAAATGTTTAAAGATTTTAAGCGATATTCATTAATAATACCACGAGAAATCATAACATATAGGACGTTATTAAAATTAGGAATACCAAAAGAAAAGATGTTTTTAAGTTGTGATCCGGCTTTTAACCTTGATGTCAAAGAAACAAAATTACCGATAGAAATGGAAAATAAAAAGATTATAGGTATTAATCTAAGTCATATGGTTATAAAAGATTCAGCGTCAAACAATAAGGTCTTTTGTAATATTCAAATTCTAATTAATTATATTTTAAAAGAAACTGATTATAACATTTGTATGATACCACATGTATATAATTATCAAGATCAGGATCAAGATATAAAGGTTTTAAAAACGGTAAAGGAGTTATATAAAAAAGAAAAAAGGGTTTCATTAATAAATAATAGTTTAAATTCAATGGAATTAAAGTATATTATTTCAAAGTGCGATTATTTTATAGGTGCAAGAACCCATTCAACGATTGCTGCATATTCATTGAATATACCTACACTTGCTTTAGGGTATTCAATTAAATCTAAAGGTATTGCAGAGGATATCTTTGGGACATATGATGGGTATGTGCTACCTTATGATGAGGTTTTAGATAATTTTCAATTGAAGGAGGCATTTATTGGGATCATGAATGATAGGGAAAAGATTTTGCAAAGATATGCTGATTTTATGCCGATATATAAAGAAAGGGTATTTAAAGCAGCCCATTTTGTTTTAGATAAAGTGGGACATGTTGATATATGAAAAAAAATCAAAGAAAGATAGGGATTGTACTTAACTATTTATATATAATATTACATACATTAGTAGGTATAGTTTTTACCCCATTTATAATTAAAACATTAGGTGATTCAGAATATGGTATTTATCAGATGATGACATCATTTGCAAGTTATTTAGTTATAATGAATTTTGGAACAGGCACTGTTATGACTAGGTATGTATCACTTTACTTGGGGAAAGATGATAAAAAAGGTGAAGAAAATTTTAT
>CAZRSG010000006.1:15326-17218 GCA_964602705.1 uncultured Oscillospiraceae bacterium | reverse complement strand
AACTGGGATATTAGCAATTTTAATTACATTAGTTGCTATAGGATTTTATAGCCAAATTGATAGGATATTAATAAAGTCCCTAAATACAATTCAATTAATAAAAGCAAAAAGCCTATATAAGGTCTTATCAATAAATATTATTATTACATTAGTATCACAAGCATTTACCGGTATAATATCTGCATATGAAAAATTTGCATTATTAAATATCTCGAATGTAATTAAGATATTTATTAGAGCTATGCTAATAGTTATTATGTTGATTATTGGATGGGGTTCAACAGCTATTGTTTTAATAGATCTATTTATTTCAATAGTTTTTTTAATATTTAATGCTTTATATGTTCTTAATTGGCTTAATATTAAAATTAAACTTTACAAGTTTGATAATAGAATCTTTAAAGACGTAATTATTTTTTCGTTGGCAATATTATTTCAATCTATTGTAAACCAAATAAATAGTAATGTTGATAAAACAATTTTAGGGATAATGATAGGACCTTCAAGTGTTACTCTGTATTCAATAGCAATGAATGTTTTTATGATATTCTCATCATTATCTACAGTTTTAATTGGAATTTACTTGCCACAATTAACAAAGCTGGTTGCAAACAATGCAAGTGGTGAAGAACTTACAAATAAAATAATAGCACCCAGTCGATTACAAACTATTATTTCAGGAAGTATTTTGTTTGGGTTCCTAATTTGTGGTAGAGATTTTATTATGATTTGGATGAGAGAAAGGAGTTACCTCAATGCTTGGCTTATTGCAATAATTATAATGATACCTATGTTTTTTAATTATATAAATGGAATAATTGTTAGTATATTAGATGCAATGCGTCGTAGACTTTTTCGCTCTATTACTCTTACAGTTACAGCTATCTTTAATGTTTTTTTGAGTATATTATTAATAAAGAAGATAGGTTATATAGGTGCCCCAATTGGAACAGCAATTGCTACATTATTTGTGCAGGTCATATTTATGAATATTTATTATCAAAAAGTTATTGGTTTAAATATTATAAGAATGCTTAAGGAAACGTTGAAAGGAATTTTTATTTCATTTATAATATCAGCAACTGTAACACTTCCGTTCATATATATTATACCTTTAGGTTTAAAAGGTCTTATTGTTAAAGGTGGAATATTTATATTGACATTGTGTATAATGCTTTATTTTATAGGGTTTAATTATCAAGAAAAAAGATTATTTGTACATGCTTTAAATAAGATAACATATAAAGGCAGAAGTGAAAGTAAATAATAAAAATTACGGATAATAAGAAAAGCCATTAAAATATATTTATTAAATAGGAGTTGAGTATAATTATGTTTAATAAAAAAACACTACTTATTACAGGAGGAACAGGTTCTTTTGGCAATGCTGTTATGAAAAGGTTTTTAAATACTGATATAAAAGAGATACGAATATTTTCACGTGATGAAAAGAAACAAGACGATATGCGAAAATATTATAATAATGATAAATTAAAGTTTTACATAGGTGATGTGAGAGATATATCAAGTGTTAAAAATGCTATGCATGGTGTGGATTATATCTTTCATGCGGCAGCTCTAAAACAAGTCCCTTCGTGTGAGTTTTTCCCCTTGGAAGCAGTAAAAACTAATGTAATAGGTACTGATAACGTACTTACTGTTGCTATTGAATATGGTGTTAAAAAGGTGATTTGCTTGTCTACAGATAAAGCTGCCTATCCAATAAATGCTATGGGAATATCTAAAGCTATGATGGAAAAGGTAATTGTGGCAAAGTCAAAAACAGTAGATTCTAAAAAAACTTTGATATGTTGCACTCGTTATGGTAATGTTATGGCATCAAGAGGTTCTGTAATCCCATTATTTGTAGAGCAAATAAAAAAGGGAGAACC
>CAZRSG010000006.1:14579-15316 GCA_964602705.1 uncultured Oscillospiraceae bacterium | reverse complement strand
TAATCCTGAAATGACAAGGTTTTTAATGAGCTTGGAGGAGGCTGTTGAACTTGTAATTTTTGCGTTTAAGAATGCTGAATCTGGAGATATTATGGTTCAAAAATCGCCGGCTTCAACTATTGGTGATTTAGTTCAAGCAATTAAAGAATTGTTTAATGTTAATAATGAAATAAAGATTATAGGAACACGACATGGAGAAAAGAAATACGAAACATTACTTACAAAAGAAGAATATATTAAGGCAGAAGATTTAAATGAATTTTATAGAGTGCCTGTAGATAAAAGAGACCTTAACTATGATAAGTATTTTGTGGAAGGTATTAATGATTTATCTTCCAATGGGGAGTATAATTCAGATAATACTGAAAGACTTAATATAAAAGAAATAAAGAATAAACTTTTAAAATTGGAATATATAAAAAAGGAATTAGAGATATGTTAGCTTAAAAGAATAGAAAGGTTTATGGGGGATATTAACAATTTTAGGGTTTAATTTAGAAAGGATATTATATTTAAAATGCAAAGTATGACATTAAAAGAAATACAAAGAACAGAATTAGGGATACTAAAAGATGTGGATAGATTTTGCGAAGCAAATAATATTAGATACTATTTGGCAGGTGGAACATTATTAGGTGCTATTAGACATAAAGGTTTTATACCCTGGGATGATGATATAGATATTATTATGCCAAGACCGGATTATTTTAAATTTATAGAATTATATCCTAAATATT
>CAZRSG010000006.1:0-14569 GCA_964602705.1 uncultured Oscillospiraceae bacterium | reverse complement strand
TTCTAATGGGAAATATGTTTTAACATCTCCTTATAACAAAAAAAATCACTTTTATACATTTGCAAAGGTATATGATAGTAGTACAAAAAAAATAGAACCGGGATTACCTTATAAAAATGATGATATTCCCGGTATAGATATTGATATATTTCCAATGGATGGTCTTCCGGAAGGTATTACAAAATCCAACATATTTTTTTCAATACAAAAGTTCTGGTTTTATTGTTATACATTATCAATTTCTAAATTTATGGAGAAAGGAAGTAATAAATATAAAACGTTTATAAAATTCTTTTTAAAATTATTTTTAAAACCATTTGGTTTTAAACGGTTTATAAAAATAATAAATCATAATGGACTTAAATATAAATTTGAAGATTCTAAACATGTTGCAGTAAATTGTGTATCCTATTATGGCAATAGTGAAAGAGTAAAAAAATCTAACTACATAGAACAAATAAAGGTTAAATTTGAAGAACAATATTTTAATGCACCAAAAGGTTATGATGAATACCTAACAAATTTATATGGTGATTATATGAAATTACCGCCAATTGAAGAAAGGGTAACTCATCATAAGTTTAATGCATACTATAAATGATTCTATTGGGTAAATGTAAAGCAAATAAGCATTTAGGATTTTTAAAGAAAACGTACAATAGAAATATTATAAATATAAAATTTTTAAAGGGAGTGATTTTGTGAATACTGCTTTAATACTTGCAGGTGGTAGTGGGCAAAGAATGAGACAAGATATTCCTAAGCAATTTATCAATATTCATGATAAGCCGGTCATTATTTATACATTAGAAGGGTTTGAAAAACATCCTAAAATTGATGCTATTTATGTTGTATGTTTAGATGGCTGGCATGATATCCTAAAAGCATATGCTAAACAATTTGCTATTACTAAATTAAGACAAGTAATTCTTGGTGGGGAAAGCGGGCAGGAATCTATACGGAATGGGGTATATAGTTTAAAGGAATATTGTAAAGAGGATGATATTGTGATAATACATGATGGTATCCGCCCATTAGTTGAGGAGAGTGTTTTATCAGATGTAATTGTTAAATGTGAGAAATATGGTAATGCTGTTAGTTCGTTGCCATATAATGAACAAATATTTAAAATTAAAGATGAAATTTCAACGTGTGAGTATATTCCAAGGGAAACAATAAGGAGAGTTTCAACCCCACAGGCATATAAGTACGGTAAATTATTATGGGCATACCAAGAGGCTTTTAGTAAAGGAATAGGTATTTTTGGCTCGTCTTATACTAATACAATGATGGTAGATTTGGGAGAAGAGTTATATTTTGCTGCAGGTTCAGATAAAAATATAAAATTAACAACGAAAGATGATTTAGAATTGTTTAAAGCATATTTAAAGATAGAATAGTATTTGTAATAAAAGGTATAATATCTTTTAAATTGGAGTTGAACAAATATGAAATTCAACGAATCTTACATAAAGGATCTTGAAGAAACTATAAATAATATACAGGGTATATGTTTATTAAATAATAAAAAGGTACTTATTACCGGTTCTACCGGTTTAATTGGTTCGGCTATAATTGATACATTAATTTGGAATAATTTAAAAAATAAATCAAATATACAAGTATATGCGGCAGGTCGAAACAAAGAAAAAGCAAAATATAGGTTTGGTGATGTATTTAATCAAGGTTTTTTTAATTTTCTTGATTATGATGCAAGTAAGGATATAACTTTTGATATTGATTTTGATTATATAGTTCATTGTGCAAGCAATGCACATCCAATAGCATATTCTAAAACACCTGTTGAAACAATGGTAACTACATTTTATGGTACAAATAAGATATTACAATATGCAAAAAATCATAATGTTTCAAGGGTTATATATGTATCATCAAGTGAAGTATATGGGGAAAAAGAAAATAATGAATTATATAATGAAGAGGATTATTTTTTTATTGATATATTGAATTCAAGGGCTTGCTATCCATCAAGTAAACGGGCAGCGGAGACTTTATGTGCAAGTTATCAAAGACAGCATAATATAGATGTGGTTATAGTACGCCCAGGGCACATATATGGACCAACTATGACTGATTTAGATTCCAGGGCATCAGCTCAATTTGCAAGGGATGTTTTAAAAGGACATAATATTATTATGAAAAGTCCAGGTTTGCAAATGAGATCATATTGTTATGTGTTTGATTGCGTTTCTGCCATGTTAACTACATTATTATATGGGAAATCAGGACAGGCTTATAATGTATCTAATAAAAACTCAATAGTATCTATACGTGAATTGGCAGAAAGTTTTGCACGAGCATGTAAAAAAGAAATAATATTTGAAAACCCGGATGACATAGAAGCCGCTGGTTATAATATGATGTTAAATTCAGCACTGAATGCAGAGAAGTTGGAAGGTTTAGGTTGGAAAGGTTTATATAACATTGATGAGGGAGTAAAAAGGACTATTAAAATTCTTAAGGAAAATGTATAGAAAAAAAATAAAGCCGAATTAAAGTTTTTCTATTATTATCTAATAATAGAAAAACTAAAATAAAAAAGTATGTATAAACAAAAAAATTAAATAATATGTGGATTTATAGTCTATGTGACTCCATAGCCGAAGTAGAATCAGTTATAGAACTGGTAGACCTAACCTCCAAAACTAAATACCTTTAAAGAAAAAATGTCAAACCCCTGTCTCCTTGACAGGTTGGAAAGGTTTATACACACATTATATACAAACTATATATAATAAATTAGCCATAATTACTACTGGTAATTATGGCTAATTTATTTGTATTTTTACTATTTATATAATAGGTAACTTAATTTATATAAGGGGTGAGGGGATGAATGTTAGTGAGGATTTTTTAAAGAAGTTTAGGTTAATAAGTATAGGTATTGCAACTATAATGACATGGCTTTTAGGTGATTGGGATATTTCATTAAATATTTTAGCTATTTTTATGATAATAGACTATATTACAGGTATTATGGCTGCACGATTTAATAGGATAGTTAATAGCAATATGGGTTATAAGGGAATTTTTAAAAAGATATTGATTGTTTTTGTTTTAATAATTGGGTCCTTGCTTGATAGGTTGGTGAATAATGGGGCATGGACATTTAGGACCTTGATTTGTTATTTTTATATTTCAAATGAGGGTATTTCAATTTTAGAGAATATAGGTAGGTGTGGGGTGGAACTGCCGGAGGCTTTGGAAAAGGTTTTGGAGCAAATGAAAGATAAGGGGGATATGGATTATGAGAATCGTAATTGATCCGGGACATGGTGGTATGGATCCCGGTGCTGTAGGTCCAAATGGTACTCGTGAATCGGATGTTAATTTGGATCTTGCTTTAAGGGTGAGGGATAAGCTGATATTTAATAATTTTGAAATATTTATGACCAGGGATGCAGATGTTTCCTTAGGTAGGACACTGGAGCAGGATTTGGATGCACGTTCAAATATTGCCAATAGCGTGAGGGCAGATTATTTTATCAGTATTCATTGTAATAGTTCTTATAATAAAAATGCTATGGGTATAGAATCATATGCCCTTGCACCCGGTGGTGATGGTGAAAAACTTGCCAATAGTATTCAAGGGCAATTAGTAGAGGAAACTGGTCGAATTAATAGGGGGGTTAAGTTTGAAAACTTTTCTGTTCTGCGTAAGACAAAGATGCCTGCTGTTTTAGTTGAGTTATGTTTTATAAGTAATAGTGAGGAGGAAGTTTTATTAAATGATAATTTCTTTTTGGATAGGCTTTCCCATGCTATTTCAAAAGGTGTATGTAACTTTTTAGGTCTTACTTATAAGATGCCTTTTAATCAGCTTACAATTAGATACAATGGCAGAGTTTTTGATTTTTTTGGTTTGAATCCGAAGGTTATTGATAATTATACTTATGTACCACTTAGATTTTTAGTTGAGTTTATGGGAAAAAGGGTAATTTGGGATCCGGATTCCAAATGTATAGATATTATAGATTAATTTGACATATAAAGTCGGCTTTTTCTGTTGACTATTGTCGAAAAAGAACATTTTATGCATAATTTGTAAAGACGCTAATTAGCTTGTATAATAATAGGTACGTACGAAAAAAATAGTGGGGGCCCTCGCTGCTGAGGAGTGTTTTAAACCCATGAAGTATGTGTTTAAAGACTTGGTGGACCGTGCCAAGAGGCAGGATACTGATGCTATGGAGGAAATAATAGTGTCTCTTAGGCCACTTATTTTATCAAGTATGGGAAAGTATGCAGCGATATGTAAGGACAAAGAAAACTTATTCCAGGAAGGATGCCTTAAGGTTTTAGAGTTTGTGAGAGATTTTGATGAGGGAAAGGGGGTGCCGTTTTTAGGCTATGTTAAGGTTAATTTAAAGTTTTTCTATATGAATTATTCAAAGAAGTATAATGTTTTTGTGGATTCTTTGGATAGGACTATAGAATGTGAGGGTAATAATATATCTTTGTTGGATTCATTAGAAGATAGTAAGCCCTTACCCCTTGATATCTATATTATAAAGGAAGGGAATAAAGAACTTTTGTCTGCTATTAGGAAATTAACTTTGAAGCAACAAAAAGTGATTTTTCTTTACTATTTTAAAAGAATGACCTTAAAAGATATTGCTCTTGTTTTAGGGGTTCATTATATGAGTGTTGTAAAGTTAAAACAAAGGGCTATTGCTAACTTGAGGGAACTTTTAAAAGATTGATAGAATTTGCAAGGTAATTAGGGGGTTGCAAAGAATAGGATAAGATTATTTTTTGCTTTTAAAGGTGGACAGGCTATTGTCCACCCCTGCCCCTTTTTTAATTTATTCTTGCAAATTTAAATAATAGTAGAAGGTTCTTCATATAAATGGTATAATATTTTTAATAAGATTTTGTGAAGGGAACTTTGATGTTTTAATGATTGATTTAAGGATTAAAGATAAAAAAGATTGCACGGCTTGTCATGCTTGCCTCAATGTTTGCCCCCAGGCTTGTATTTCTATGGAGGTTGATATTGAAGGTTTTTCCTATCCGAAAGTTAATTATGATAAGTGTATAGAGTGTGGTTTTTGTCTTAATGCATGCCCAATTATTAATAAGTCGATAGTTTATAATAATCCTAAGGCTTATGCCTGTATTAATAAGGATGATAAAGTTAGGCTTAAGAGTTCTTCCGGGGGTATTTTTTCTTTAATATCAGAAGAGGTGCTTAATACCGGTGGACTTGTTTTTGGTGTTGTATTCGATGAAAGGTTTAGGGCAGTCCATAGTTTTACGGACAATAAGGAAGGTTTAGAGGATATGAGGGGTTCTAAATATCTTCAAAGTAAAATTGGTGATACATATAAGTTAGTTAAGAAGTTTTTAAAAGAGAATAGGAATGTTTTATTTACCGGTACACCTTGCCAAATTGCAGGTTTAAAGTCTTATTTATCTAAGGATTATGATAATTTATTATGCTTGGATAATATTTGCCATGGTGTTCCTTCCCCGAAGGTTTGGTCTAAGTATATTGCTTATCGTGAAGGATTGGTACAAGCCAAGCTTAAGTCTATGAATTTTAGAAATAAGGATAAGGGTTGGAAGCAATATTTGCTTACTTTTTTATTTGATAATGGCTTAGTCTATAGTGAGGCAGTAGCTAATGACTTATATATGAGGGCATTTATATCAAATCTTTCTTTAAGACCTTCTTGTTACGATTGTGCTTTTAAGTCTTTACATAGGCATAGTGATATTACATTAGCAGACTTTTGGGGGGTTCAGAATATTTTACCTGATATGGATGATGATAAGGGGACATCTTTAATATTTGTTAATAGTGATAAAGGCAGGGATATGTTTAGGCAAATTGCTGATAAGGTTTCGTATAGTGAAGTTGATATAGAGGAAGCTATTAGCTATAATCCATCAGCTATAGAGTCACCACCCTATAACCCTAATAGGGAAAAGTTTTTTAATGAACTTGATTATTTAAGTTTTGATACTTTGCTTAATAAGTATGGTAGACTTAAAATATTTATTAGGTTAAAAAGGAGGATTTTTCATATTATAAAAAGGATATTTGTAAAATTTTGTTGAAAGAAAGTTTATAAATATTTTTGTTTTATAATAATATTTTTTTGCCTAAACTATCCATTATATGTGATTTAATAAAGAAAATGCAGGAATTTAAAAATATTTTATATTATCGACAGGCTTTTACATTTTTTTTACTTATCATGTGATACAATACATACAAATAACTAAAGAGGAGGTAAATTTTATGAAAAAACTTATGGGATTTTTAAAAACAAACTCGCTACTTATGGTTTCATTAGTAGCAATGTTTGTAGCATCATCAGGGGCTTCAACAGCTTCATTGTTTACACTACATCAACCGGAATGCCCTAAAGAACTTTTAAAGTAGGGCGAATTGAGAAGGGTGTATAGCATCCTTCTCAAATTTTATAATAAAGGGGGAAGTGAATTGCAAGAATTAAATCTTATAAATGAAATAGTATTATCTTTTACTGAGGCAATCTTAATAGTATTCCTTTTTACCTTCTTAGTTAATCAGAAAGGCTTTGTTAAAAGTAATAAATTTAAAAGTGTTATTTTTATAGTTTTATATACTTTGTTTTCTTATTGGGCTTCTATCTATATGCCGTCAGGTTTCCATACTGTTTGTATAAGCATATTTGCAATAGTTGTATTAAGTTTTATTGTATCTGTTAATATTTATGCATCTATCATATCTTTTTCTCTTATTTCTATTTTTATAATTATTATAGAGGCGGCTATTTTAATTTTAGAAATGCTCTTATTTAAGGCAAATATGAATATGATAATGAATACCATAAACCTAAAACTTTTTCATTCCATATTAGGTAGGACAATACAGATTATTATAGCCATATTAATATATAGGAGTAAGATTAATTTATTTACGAATAAGTTTTTGGATAAAAAGAATTCCCTTAGCTCTTTTATAATGTTACAAGCTTTTATTATGGGTACCTTTGTTTTTAGCTTGAATTTTGTAGTATGCCACCAAACTAATACAGGTTTATATAATATCTTACTACTTTCTATTTATTTGCTATTCCTTATACTTGCCTTCCTTGATTTTCAAGAACGTGAACGTTTATTGTTGATACAGAATAAGTTTGAGGTCCAGGAGGAGTATGTTAATAATATGGAGTCTGTTATGGATATAATCAGGCGTGAGAAGCATGATTTTGCTAATCATCTTAATACTATTTTTGCCCTGTGCTTAATAAGAAATGATGATAGTCTTGAAAGGATTGAGGCATATATTAGAAAGCTATCCCATAATTTAAAGTCTTCTTATAGTTTTTATCATACCGGTAATGACTATATTGATGGCTTGCTTGCCGTTAAGAGCAATTATGCATTTGAGAATGATATACTTTTGGAAGTAGAGATTAAGGAGCCTTTGACTAAAGTTAGCGTCAGAGATAGTGACCTTACAAGTATTATAGGCAACATAGTGGATAATGCTTTTGAGTCTATTCTTTCTGAAAGTGCTGAGGGAAAGGTCGTTTCCATATATACATATATTGATGATGGTTCATATTATATATCCATAGTTGATAATGGTCCCATGATACCTAAAGAGGTAATTGGTAAGCTTTTTGATAATGGATTTTCAACTAAAATGAATAAGAAAAAGGATCATGGCTATGGCTTACATATTACACAACAGCTTACAAAAAGAAATAATGGGGAAATAAGTGTTAGCAGTGATGAAGAGGAAACAGAATTTTTAATTAAGTTTAATGTAGGAGAATTAAAGGATGGAAAAATTAGCAGGGATGATTACCAATGCAATACAGCGTAATAATAGTCAATTAACAGATTTGCAGGTTAGAAGTATTAAATATGGCTTGGAATGTTTATTAGGAGAACTTTCTAAGTTTGTAATATATTTTATTTTGTTTTATGCATTTTCACTAACAGCACCTTATATGGTTGCCCTTATTTTCTTTTGCACGATTAGGATTTTTGCAGGTGGTTACCATGCGGTAACATATTGGAAGTGTTTTTTTACTACTTTAATTATTTTTTCAATTAGTATAATAGTCGGGCAATACGTGATCTTGCATATGGGTGTAAAACTAATTATGCTTCTTATAGCTATTATATTAGCGTGGATATATGCACCTGTTGACCACCCTAATAAACCTATTATAAGTCCAATTAGGAGAAAGGGATTTAAATATTTATCTGTAATTAGTTTTATAATGATGGGGTGGATAGGCTTAGTTTTACCGAGTAAGTTATCAATTACTGCAAGTGCAGCTATATTTTTAGAGGCTTTATCGCTTCCAATTGGTAGATTTTTAGAAGGGGGAGAAGAATTATGACTAATATATTAAAAGGTCAAATTGTAAAAGATAATGAAATAATAAAAACTGCAAAGGGTGAATATGATAGTTCTACTGGTTTTTTTGTTGCTCTTGTTAATATATGTGATGAGTTGGAGCTTGATATACCAATTTGGACAGCTAATGAGGATAAGGCTTTAAGAAAGAAGGGAGAAGCTATAATTAAAATAGATGATGAGAGGATTTTAAAAATAATTAAGCTAATGGCTCAAGATGGGATTAAAGATGAGCCTGTAGATTGATAATGAGGGGGAACTTATGTTTTTTGTATATTTTGGCATAGTCGTTTATAGGCTATGTCATTTTATTTTATTTGACATTGGAAATATAAAAATATATATTATAATTAAAGAGGTTATGGGTTTAGATTATAAATAACAAGCTATTTTTCTAAAAAATATATAGGTTGGTGGTTTGATGAAGATTTTAGTTACCGGCTCTAAAGGTTTTGTGGGTCAGAATTTGATTGCGGAACTTAGAAATCGCTCTTATATGGATATCTATGAATTTGATAAGGATAGTGGTTTGGATTTGTTGGATTCCTATGTTAAAGATTGTGATTTTGTTTTTCATCTTGCAGGTGTTAATAGACCGGATGATGATAAGGAATTTATGGAAGGGAATTATGGCTTTACATATACTTTATTAGACTTGTTGAAGAAATATAATAATAAGGCGGCTATATTAATTACTTCTTCTATTCAAGCAGAACTTGATAATTCATATGGGACAAGCAAGAGGGCAGCTGAGGAACTTTTATTTGATTATGGGCGTGAGATAGGGGCTGATATATTTATATATAGGTTGCCTAATTTGTTTGGTAAGTGGAGTAGACCTGATTATAATACTGTTGTTGCAACTTTTTCTTATAATGTTGCAAGGGGTTTGCCAATACAGGTTAATAATCCCGATATTAATTTAAACCTTGCCTATATTGATGATGTGGTTGATGAATTTTTATCTGCCTTGGAAGCTAGACCGACAAGGCAGGGTTCTTATTGTATACTTCCTGTTTCTTATAATATTAAGCTTGGTGTTTTGGCAGACCTTATTAAAAGTTTTAAAGAGAGTAGGAATAGTTTAATGCTTCCGAATATGGAAGATGATTTAGTAAGAAAGTTATATAGTACATATTTAAGTTTTTTACCGGAAGAAGATTTTTTGTATGACCTTGAGATGAATGTTGATAATCGGGGTTCTTTTACTGAATTTATTAGGACTCTTAATAGTGGGCAGATTTCAGTTAATGTTTCTAAGCCCGGTATTGTTAAGGGTAATCATTGGCACCACACCAAGAATGAGAAGTTTTTGGTTGTTAGCGGCAGGGGTCTTATTAGGTTTAGAAGGCTTAATTCTAATGAGATTATAGAGTATTATGTAAGTGGTGATAAGATGCAGGTGGTGGATATACCGCCCGGTTATACCCATGATATTAAGAATTTGGGGGATAGGGATATGGTTACACTTATGTGGGCAAATGAGTGCTTTAATCCTGATGAACCTGATACATATTTTTTGGAGGTTGACGTATGAAAAAGTTAAAAGTTATGACTGTTGTTGGTACAAGGCCGGAGATAATTAGGCTGTCTGCTGTTATTAATAAGTTGGAATCTTCTGATGCTATAGATCATATACTTGTGCATACAGGGCAAAATTATGATTATGAATTAAATGAGGTCTTTTTTAAGGATTTTCATTTAAAGAAACCGGATTATTTTCTTAATGCAGCAGTGGGAACTGCAATTGAGACTATAGGTAATATACTTATTAAGATAGATCCGATTATGGATATGGTTAATCCGGATGCATTTTTGGTGCTTGGTGATACTAATAGTTGTCTTTGTGCTATTGCAGCTAAAAGACGTCATATCCCTATATTTCATATGGAGGCGGGTAATAGGTGCTTTGACCAAAGAGTTCCCGAGGAGACTAATAGGAAGATTGTAGACCATATTTCTGATATTAACTTGACTTATAGTGATATTGCAAGGGAATATTTGTTAAGGGAGGGTCTTTCACCTGATAGGGTTATTAAGACGGGGAGTCCTATGTACGAGGTTATTAATTCGAGGATGATTGATATTGAAAGGTCAGATGTTGTTAAACGATTGGCTTTAGCAGATGGTCAATATTTTCTTGTATCCGCCCATAGGGAAGAGAATATTAATTTAGATAGGAATTTTGGTGATTTGGTTGAAAGTTTAAATGCTGTAGCTGATATGTATGGATTGCCTATAATCGTGAGTACACATCCAAGGACTAAGAAGGTGATTGAGGATAAGGCGATTATTTTTAATCCCTTAATTCAGATTATGAAACCTTTAGGATTTAATGATTATGTTAACCTGCAGATGCATGCAAAAACTGTTCTTAGTGATAGCGGGACTATAAGTGAGGAGTCTTCTATACTTAGCTTTAAGGCTTTGAATCTTAGACAGGCACATGAAAGACCTGAAGCTATGGAAGAGGCAGCGGTTATGATGGTTGGTTTAAAGAAGGAAAGAATTTTGCAGGGTATAAAGGTTTTAGAAACCCAGACTAATGATACTCTAAGATTAGTTACTGATTATAGTATGCCTAATGTTTCGGATAAGGTTTTAAGAATTATTTTGTCTTATACCGATTATGTTAATAGACTGGTATGGCAGAAGCTATAAGATAGGATAAATTTATAATATAATCTTGCGGCTAAAACCATTGGAAGAATTTATATTTAAATGATATAATAGACTTTAGAAGTTTATAAGAGTAACGAATATTTTAAAATAGGGTCCTATGGTGGCTTTTTAAAATTAATGAATAGGGGTATTCGTAATATGACGAGATCTTTTAAAGATGTTTTATATTTATTTTCTTGTGGTTCTTTAGATATCGAACCGGATATAATTGAGGATATAAATGTAATAGAGATATATCATATTGCCCTTCAACAGGGTGTTTGGAATCTTGTTTTTATTGCCTTGCAGCAATTATATGATAGGGGTAAATTGGATATTGATGATAGTTTATTTAACAGGTGGAAGAATGAGGTTATGTTTCAAACTATGCATAATATTAGGCGGGCTTTTGCTGTAAATGACCTTTTACAGGCTCTTGAATCTGCCGGGATTAGAACCTGTGTTTTAAAAGGTGATGTTTTGGCTAATTTATATGCTAATCCTAATAGCAGGGTATCAAGTGATACCGATATTTTAATTGATCCTAATCTTGAAAAAAAGGCACTTAGGGTTCTTAGAAAAAAAGCTTGTGATATTAAGGGCAGGCATAGGACTTCTCATCATGCACGTTGTATCCATCCTATTGCAGGACTTATTGAGCTTCATATCAAGTTATATGACGAGATTTTCGAGGATATATGGTTTGATAATCTTTCTTTTAAAGAGGAAGATTTTATGGAGCTACAAGTTGATAGTGGTAATTATGTAACCACATTAGCTGTTACGGATGGTTTGATTTTTATTGTCCTACATTGTATCAAACATTTTTTAAGTAAGGGTGTTGGGATAAGGCAAGTGATGGATATATTATTATATATGGCTTATTATAAGGACAAGATTAATTGGGATAGGTTTAATAGGATAATGCAACATTTGAAATATGATGAGTTTATTAATAATTTAGTGGGTATTGGTATTGAGTATTTACAATTTGATAGGGATATCTTTATTGCTTATGATTATGATAAGGCTCTTGTTGATAAATTGCTTTCAGATATTGAAGATGGTGGAGTTTTTGGTCAAGAAGATGATGATAGGATGGATTTTTATAGGGTATATAGTGAGGAAAGATATAGGAGGTTTGGGGGTAAGCAGGATTTTATTGCTTATATGAAGAAATGGTGGGGTAAGAACTTATTTGGTAAGATATTTATTTCAAGGGGTATCCTTGCTATTAAGTTTCCATATGTAAAGAAGTCACCTCTTTTGCTGCCTATAGGCTGGGTGCATAGGATTATAAGATTATTGGTCAGGGTTATTAAGGGACAGACAAGCATAAGAAGTTATATCACTTATAAGCAACCGAGGGTGACAGACGAGAAGTATAGGGATCGTATGGATTTAATCAGGGATATGAGGATGATTTAACTTGCGTTTAGCAAGTTTTAATTAATATAATGAAATGGAGGCTTATTATGAAGATTAAGGAAGGATTTTTGTTAAAAAAGATTACGGGTAATAATGTTATCGTTCCTTTGGGTGAGAATTTAGTTGATTTTAGTGCTATGATTACTTTAAACGATACGGGTGCTTTTATATGGGGACTCTTGCAAGAGGATACAACATTTGATGAACTTGTCGATGCTATTATTAAGGAGTATAGTCTCGATAAGGATACAGCTACTACTGATGTAGAGCATTTTATTAATCTTTTAAAAAATGAAAGGCTACTTGAGGAATAAATGTGTATATATAAAAAAAACAAAGTTGTTAGTATGGCTGAATTATCATCTGTAATTATTGAAATGTTGGAAAGTGGTTGTAATATTAAACTGCTTGTTACCGGTAATAGTATGTATCCTCTTTTTCGCAACAGGTTGGATATGGTTATTCTTACGAAAAAGGATAGGATTAAAAAGTATGATATTATATTATATAAAAGAGATGATGCCTCCTATATTCTTCATAGGGTTGTAAAGCTTGTTAATGGTACTTACTATTGTGCAGGTGATAATGAGGAAACTATTGAATACCCTATATATAGTGATAATGTGCTTGCATGTGTTAAGGCTTTTTATAGGGGCAATAAATATATGTTGACAAGTAACCTTTTATACAGGTTTTATTCTTATGTTTGGGTATTTATTCTTCCATATAGGCAGAATGTTATTAGATTTTTAAAGCAGGCACAGTTGACTTTGAATAGGTTAAGGAGGTTTTGTTGTGGCAAATAGAAAACCTGCCCTTAAATGGATTTATGATAATTCTAAGTATGTTTTTATAGCTTTATTTATCCTAATGTTGATAGGCATTTTATTATCTTATGCCGGAGTTAGGTTGGCAATGGTTTCCCAGGAACTTATTGATATAGTTACATCTAATCTTAGTGGTAGTTTATATAATAATGTATGGAAGTTAGTTATTTTGATTGTTTTTCAGCTTATTTTACAAGTTTTTTATTCTACTTTAAATATTAGAATTTCCGGTAAATTAAATATTTCTTTTAAAAGGAAGTTATTTTCTGATTTATTAAATAAGGGTTGGCAGGATATTGGCAACTACCATTCGGGTGAACTTATTAATAGAATTAATAGTGATATTACGGTAGTTACTAATGGTATTGTTAGTATTGTTCCAAGTGCTATTTCTTTTCTTAGTAGGATTATCTTTAGTTTTATTGTGCTTTTTAGGATGGATTTTACCTTTTCCCTTATATTTTTATTTGTTGGTATATTAATTATGATAGTATCAAGAATTTATAGTGATAAAATGAAGGGGCTTCATAAGAAATGTCAGGAAAGTAATGGTAAGACCCTATCTTTTATGCAAGAGTGTTTACAAAATTTGTTGGCGATTAAGTCATTTAATAATGAAGATTTAATTATTGAACATTCTACCAAGTTGCAAGATAAGAATTATGATTATACTATAAAACGTAATAATATAAGTATTGTGGCTAATGTTTTGTTTTTTATTTCTCTTACAGCAGGTTATTATTTTGCTTTAGTCTGGGGAGCCTATAAGATTTCAAAGGGGCTTATGACTTTTGGTGCTTTAACTGCCATGCTACAGCTTGTTAGTCAAGTTAATGGTCCTTTTCGTAACCTTTTATCTGTAGTTCCGCAATATTATTCTATGTTAGCATCTGCCGAGAGGGTTATGGAGATTGAGGACTTGCAGGAAGAAAGAGTTTATAATCTTGAAAAGTTGGATTTGCAAATGATTTACCGGGATATGGTGGGTGTTAAGTTTGAAGATGTGTCTTTTTATTATGATGTAAAGGTTGGAAATCAGAGGTCGGAGGTTGGAAGTCGGAGGTTGGAGGTTGGAAGTCGGGAAAGAGAAGAGATTAATGATATAGTCAACGAAGGCTTGGAAGGGGTTATTAATAATGCAAGTTTGTTTATAAAAAAGGGCGAATTTATAGCAGTTTCGGGTCAGTCCGGTGTGGGGAAAAGTACATTTTTAATGTTGTTGTTAGGTATTATTTCACCAACAAGTGGGGAGATATTTTTTGAC
>CAZRSG010000005.1:19730-33897 GCA_964602705.1 uncultured Oscillospiraceae bacterium | reverse complement strand
TGGGTGCATTTTTTATGGCGACAGACTATGTTTCATCACCAGTAACACCTGTTGGACAACTCATTGCCGGAATATTTTGTGGGCTTATAACTGTAATAATAAGATTACATGGTGGCTATCCGGAAGGAATAACGTATTCCATATTATTAATGAACCTTTGCGTTCCTTTAATAGATAAATATACTATGCCTACTAAATTCGGAGGGAAGGTGAAGCTTAATGCATAATTTCTTGCCTAAAAATGAAATGTTAAGGTTAGGGTTAATATTATTTATTATTACTTTTTCAGTAGCTTTAATATTATCTATAGCTAATGCGGCAACTGAAGATAGGATAATAGGATTAGCAGAAAAAACGCAAGAAAAGGCTATGAAACAACTCATTCCTGAAGCTGATAAATTTGAAATTTTTAATATAGAAGAAGTTAACATAGAAGATAATAATCAAAAAGAAACAGATGAATATAACTTAATAAAGGAAGTATATATAGCAAAAAAGACGGAAGAAACCATAGCTTATTGCATAAAAATCATGCCTATGGGCTATGGCGGACCAATTGATATGATGGTGGGTATAGATAATAACAATAAAATTACAGGTATAAGTATAACGTCATTTCAAGAAACACCTGGCTTAGGTGCAAAGGCAAAAGAAGCAGGATTTAAGGAGCAATTTAAAGGTAAGGAAAGGCTATTAAAGGTTATTAAAAGTGGCAAAGCAAAAGAAGATGAAGTTACTGCAATTAGTGGAGCTACAATGACCAGTGATGCAATAACTTTAGCTGTAAATACAGCACTTAAATATATAGATGAAAAGATAATTAAATAATATATAAAACATAAAGAAACAAGGGGGCGTAATTAGGTGAGCTTATATAAAGAATTTTCTAAAGGTATCATAAAGGAAAGTCCTACCTTTGTTCAACTTTTAGGGATGTGTCCGACATTAGCAGTTACAACATCTGTTATTAACGGGATAGGAATGGGGATTTCAGCAACATTAGTATTAGTAGGTTCAAATGTAGCTATATCTTTGTTAAGGAAATTTGTTCCTTCCAAAATTAGAATACCCTCATTTGTAGTCATAATAGCAGGATTTGTAACATTAATAGATATGCTATTAAAAGCATATTTACCGGCACTATCTCAATCATTAGGAATATTTATACCCTTAATAGTAGTAAATTGCATTATTCTTGCAAGGGCAGAGGCATTTGCATCTAAGAATGGTATTGCAGAATCTGCTATGGATGGCTTAGGTATGGGATTAGGTTTTACTATAGCCTTAGTTGTTATATCTATTTTTCGGGAACTTTTAGGTAATGGAAGCTTATTTGGTGCAAATATCTTAGGCTCAAGCTTTCAACCGGCACTTATTATGATTTTGCCACCGGGAGCTTTTTTAACTTTGGGCATTATATTGGGTCTAATTAACTGGTATACGCAAAAAAAGAAAGAGGTGGGACCTAATGTTTAAAGAATTATTTGTAATAGCAATAGGTGCAATGTTAATTGAAAATTTTGTATTAGTTAAGTTTTTAGGAATTTGTCCCTTCTTAGGGGTTTCTAAAAAAGTAGAAACTGCAATAGGTATGGGAATGGCAGTAACTTTTGTAATGGCAATAACTTCCCTTATAACTTATTTGGTACAGATATATATATTGGAAGCTTTTAATATAGAATACCTACAAACTTTGACATTTATATTAATTATAGCAGCCTTGGTTCAATTTATTGAAATGGTCATACAAAAGATAAGCCCGACATTATATCAGGCTTTAGGAGTTTATTTACCTTTGATTACAACAAATTGTGCGGTTTTGGGCGTAGCCTTATTAAATGTGCAAAATGAATTCAATTTCATAAAATCTATAGTCTATGGAACATTTGCGGCTATTGGTTTTACAATTGCTATAGTCCTTTTTGCAGGCATAAGGGAACGATTAGAACTTTCTGATGTACCCAAACCCTTGCAAGGTTTCCCAATTGCATTAATTACTGCAGCACTATTTTCTATAGCATTTTTAGGATTTCAAGGCTTAAAATTTTGAACAACTGAGAACTAAGAACTAACCACTAACCACTAAGCTCTAAGCTCTAAGATCTATCAAACAGGGGGTGAAATAAAGATGGCTAAGATTATTGCATCAATAATCAGTTTAGGAGGAATGGGTTTAATATTTGGCAGCCTACTTGCCTATGCCTCAAAAAAGTTTGCTGTAGAAGCGGATGAAAGAATATCTATAATAACGGAAATTTTGCCGGGTGCAAACTGTGGTGGCTGTAATTACACAGGTTGTGCGGCACTTGCAACAGCTATAGTAGATGGAATTGCACCAATTGATGCCTGTCCGGTAGGCGGAGAGGCAAGTGCCAAGGCAATTGCTGAAGTTATGGGTGTAACAGTAAAAGGTAAAGAACGGAAAATTGCTCGTATTCTTTGTGCCGGAACAAAAGACAAAGCAAAAGAAAAATATAAATATCATGGCTTAAAAGACTGCTTAGCAGCATCACAAATAAATGGTGGTTTCAAAAGCTGTGAATACGGTTGTTTAGGCTTAGGAACATGTGTAAATGCATGTCAATTTGATGCTATAACTATAAAAGATGATATAGCAAATATAGATGAAAATAAATGTACTGCTTGTGGTATGTGTGTACAATCATGCCCAAGAAATTTAATAGAATTAATACCTGAAAGTAAAAAAACATGGGTTATGTGCAAATCACTTGAAAGGGGCCCGGTAGTAAGAACACAATGTGATGTAGGGTGTATTGCATGTAAAATATGTGAAAAGGCATGTGAATTTGATGCCATACATGTTATAGACAATATTGCACTTATAGATTATGAAAAATGTACTAACTGTAATGAATGTGTAAATAAATGCCCTAAAAAGATTATACATGGCAAATTACAAGGAGTATAAGTAAGTAACTTACAATAAGAACAATAAAATACCACTACTTACTTTTATCAATATCCTATTTGTTAAATATGCATAAAAAACCCTTTAAAAAATATAATGTTTGTACTCTTTGCTTAGGAAAACAAATATGATATAATTAAAACAAATATAAAACTAAGGAAGAATAAAACAAGGAAATTTCTCCAAAAGTATTGTATTTTTAAGGTGTATAATATATAATATATTATATAAAGTATCGTTTTTAAAACTTATCATTAACATTTAATTTTAAAAGGAGCGTGATACAATCCTCTAATCAGTTCTAAAAATATAACTATATGATAATTGGATTTATATAGGAATATTAAATATTGTCATTATAGTTATCAGTAATTAAACATATCAACAAGTAAAAAAAGATAAGGAGATGAAAATTTTAAGATGATGAAAAATAAAATTTTAAAAGTAATGTTAAGTTCAGTAATAGCTTTTAGTTTGTTATTTGCATTAATGTCAGTTTCATTAGCTGCAGGTACACCAAGCATTACAGTTGATAGGGATGATCAATCGGTAACTCTTACAGGTTCAGGTTTTGAAGATGGTCAAGAAGTTGCTATCTTAGTATTAAATGATGGTGTAGATAGTCCGGAAGATATTGATTTAGATAATCCCATTAACTCTATTGACTATATAGACCAAGTTACAGCTGACAATAATGGTGAATTTAGCTTTGATTACACTTCAAGAGCAAACGTAGCTGTTTCCCAAACATTAAAAATCTTTGCAACAGGTGGTGCAGAAGCTGATCTTGTAATTGGTGATGTTGTAGTAGAAGGCAATAAAATTAGCGGTACTGTAAAAGGTATAACTGGTGCTGACACTACAAAAATTAAAGTTAAACTTCTGAAAGATGGAGATTTACAGGCTGATATAAATGCAGATGAAAATGGCTACTATGAATTTAATGATGTAGCAGCCGGAACATATTCCCTTGAATTTTCCAGAATCGGTTATTTAAAACTTACTGTTACTAATATAGTGGTAGATGAAGATATTGAAATAGGTTCACATTCATTATTAGCAGGGGATATTGACGGCAGTGGTGGTGTAACTGGGGCTGATTTATCTCCATTACTTTCAGCATGGATGCAAGGGCTTGGAGATCCTAAATATGCACCTGAATTAGACTTTGATGACAGTGGTGGCATAACTGGAGCTGACCTTTCTGCCATATTAACAAATTGGATGAAGGCTGATGTCATAATCGATTTTAGTGAGTAAATTTATATAAAAAATATTAAACATGCTTTGAGAGGAGCGAGAATTAAAATATGAATAAGAAAATTTTAAGTTTTTTATTAATAGCTACATTTTTAATTACAACTTTTATAGTACCAATAACATCTTTAGCGGACGATAGCCCAAGGGTTGAATTTAAATTAACCGAAGAAAAGGTTGTAGAAGGTGCGGATCAAATTATATTAACCCTAACAGCATATAATATAGAATTTAATCTTATGAACTTTATTATTGGCTTTGATACAAGTAAGGTAGTGGCTGCACATAGGATTAATAATTCAGAATCTGACAATTATAATGCAGTTCATGAACTTATAGCAAAAAAATTTGATACGAATCCAGATACCCTTGACAATGAAGGTTGGTATACACTTCAATCATCGTCCGTAGATAATGCAGTAGGTAAAATAGAATTTGCTTTTTATGTTGACACAAAATCAAGAGGAATTCTTCATGGTTCAAATGCAGATGGAAACATTGAAGCAGGTCCAGCAGGTGTAGATATTCTTAAATTACACTTTAGAAAAAAGGCTGAACTTGATAATGATACTTTTAGACTCTTATCTTCCGGCGAACCAGGTGGGAATCCACTTGTTGCAAATGGCGTAGAACTTGGTACAAACAAAGGAACTCTTACTGATAAATCCTATGTAGTATTCGACCTTGGCATAGAGGGTGAACCTGTTGAGGACACAACACCTCCAGTAATCACATTAAATGGTGATGCTACTATTACACTTACACAAGGTGATACATTTGTAGATCCTGGTGTAACAGTAACAGATAATGTTGACACAGATCTTGAAGCTACAGTAACTTATGACCCTGCAGGTGGTGTCGATACAAGCGTAGTAGGCACATATACTATTAAATATGATGCGGTTGACGCAGCAGGAAATGAAGCTGTACAAGTAATTAGAACAGTTATAGTGCAAAAAGCTCCTACAAGTGAAACAAAGCTTACTGTTGGTTCAACAGAAGTTGAACCGGGAGAAGAAGCTACTGTTGGTGTAGTTCTTGAAAATGCGGATGACTTATATGGCTTTAATGTAAAAATTGCTTATGACGAAGCTAAATATGACAATATAGAGGTTGTAGGAATTGTAGATGATACTACTGCTTCTGTTACTGTTGATGATGGACAAATTGCTGTAGCTAAACTTTCAACAAGTTCAGCAATAGCAGATGGTACAATATTTGAAATTAAATTTACATTAAAAGATACAGTTGAAGTAGGATCTACTACTAAATTAGAGGTAGAAGAGGCTATGTTAGCTGTAGACCCAGGTAGTGATCCTAATAACAATGAAGCTTATAAAGTAGATATTGAAAATGCTGTAGATGGGGTTATAACAGTTAAATCATCTATAGTTGATAAAACCGCTTTAAATGCTTTAATAGAAAAAGCGGAAACTTTAATTAATACTACAGAAACTGGAGATACTCCAGGAAAATATGGAGCATCTGAAAAAGCTGCTTTAGAAACTGCTAAAGGTGCAGCAGAAACTGTAATGGCTGATCCTAATGCGGTGCAAGCAGATATTGATGCCCAAGTAACAGCTTTAGAGGATGCTATTACTGCATATAAGGATTCCAAAATACCTGGTTATGGTGTTATTGTAGGTGACGGTGATGAGCCAAGTTCAAATGATGTAAAAGAATTATTGAAATATTTAGTAGATGCATCATCATTAACAGAAACACAAAAACTTAGTGCTGATGTAAATGATGATGGTGATGTTGATATTCTTGATGCACTAATAATTGCAAGATATGTAGCTGGTGTTATTAGTAAATTCCCAGTTGAATAATTTAAAACGGGTATATTAAACATTAGACATATTTATAAAATGCATTAAAAATTGTAACTTAAAATATACTCATGGATATGCAATGTCCATGAGTATATTTATATACAGTATATTATTAACAAACAAATCTATGGAGGTGTGTCAAATGTTTTTACTTGGATCAAGAAGAAAAGCCTTTCCGGTAATAGTTTTAATTATGTTTTTACTGGTAACTCTGTTACCAACGGCTATTGCTGAGTCGCCAACTAAGATATCGGTTACCAATGCAAGTGGGAAACCGGGCTCGGAAGTTACAGTAAGTGTTCAATTAAATAAGGCAGAAAATATTGGTGCTATGAATTTTTGGCTTGAATTTGATAAAGAAGTTTTATCCTTAGAAAATGGAAACTCAGATATAGTTGTTGCTGATTTAATCCAAAGTACTTTTAGTAGCAGTAATAATGTAATGGGTATGGTAACTGTTCATGGTAAGGATCCAGGAAAGGCTACATTTTTAGTGGCTTCGAGCAGTAAATTTTTAAATACTAGTGATCCGGTTATTTTGTGTACAATTAAATTTAAGATAGCTGATAATGCAGCTCCCGGCAACTATAACTTATCTTTTGTTAAAAATAAGACTGATATTTTTGATGATCAATCAGAAAGTAAAGGTATTCCAATAACAATAAGTAATGGTCTTATAACTGTTACAGGTTCCGGTAATAACGATACTGGGGGAGGAACCAGTGGTGGCGGAAAATCAGATAAGGATAAAGATGCCGATGATAATGAAGTTATTTATGAGTCAATTGAAGAGATAATTCAGAAAGGTAAGAATGAAATTAAAGATTACTATAATAATATGCAAGGTGCAGAAGATACAGATGAAGTTTTAAATATTATTGAAAAAAACCTTTCTTTGGCTAATAAGTATATTCTTGATATCACTAATACAGAAATTATTGATAATAAATTAATAGTATATCCTGACAAAGAAGAAGTACAAAGTTATATGATTCAACTAAATTCACTTAGATTACAACTTTTACAAGTAGCGAATGAGTTAGGTTTTAATGCAGAACCAGAAGTTACTGCCATTATTCAATTGGAAAATGATCTAACAAGTGATGATATAATAGTAAAAATTCCTATAGAACTTATTGGCTCAGCAAAAAACACCCAAATTGATAAGGTAAGTATAGATACTAATATGGCTTCTATTACTTTTTATAATGATTTCTTAGATGAGCATATAGAATCAAATTCTAAAGATATTGAATTTATATTTTCTAAACTTTCGTCTGTGGAGTATTATTTTAAAATTACTATAGATGGAAAACAAGTTACAAATTTTCCTGGTTCAAAATTATTAAAACTATCATTTAAATATAATATTTTGGAAGAGCAAATACCAGATAGGATTATTGTATATTATTCAGAAAATGATAATTTGTATCCTATAAAAAATTGTGTTTATGATGAGAGCCTTAAAAAAGTATTTTTTACTACTAATAAACCCCAGCTTTTTACTGTAGGGGAAACAAATCTTACTTTTAACGATATTCAAGATATAGAATGGGCAAAGGTTCCTGTTGAAGCCCTGGCAGGTAGAAATATTATAAGCGGAACAGGTGATGGCTTATTTTCACCTGATAGGAATGTTACCAGGGAGGAATTTGCAAAGATGATTATTGAAGCATTTGACCTTGAAATTCCAACAGCTACTACAGAATTAAGTGATGTGGCTAAAGATGCCTGGTATTACACTTATGTGGCTTCTGCAAATCAGCATGATATTGTAAAAGGCATAGGTAATAATAACTATGGTGTTGGTACTAATATATCAAGGCAGGATATGGCTACAATGGCCTATAGGGCTGCTAAGATATCTAACTTAGCCCTAAAAAAGGATAAGCCTTTGGAAGCATTTTTAGATGATATTGAAATAGCAGATTATGCTAAAGAAAGTGTATCTATTATGCAACAAGCAGGTATTATTAGTGGAATAGGTGATAAAGAGTTTGCTCCTAATAATAATGCAACAAGGGCACAAGCAGCACGAATAATTTATTTATTATATAAGGAAATAAACAAATAAGATAATCCAAGTTTTAAAAATTTAAAAATTAATATGCGAATATATGATTAAATTAACAATTATTATCATTTATATATTGACACCATTAGCAAATGATGTATAATTATAGTATCATGTATTTAAAAACGACTAAAATAAGGGGAGGATATTTATGGTGAATGTACTTAAGAAAATAAATATTAATTTTAAAAGTGCATTGTGTATGACATTAGCATTATTATTAATTATAGGGGCGGTACCATTTGGTTTTGTAAAGAATGTTAAAGCGGTTGAAGAAATTCATCCCGGTCAAAAGTTAATACTTGAAGTAATGGGTTTAGATGAAGGTTCAAGGGATGATTTTATAACTGAAATTCTTGACGCTGTTGAAAGTGGCGATATTGACGAATTAGCCAATACTGCAAAGGATGACTTTTTATTAACTTCTGATATTGAATTGGAAACTATTAAAACTGCATTGACTTATTATCAAGCCTATGATGAATCCAAACAAAATGCTGTAAAGACAGCAATCGAATGGGGATTTGAACCTATAGATGGAGATACAGGTTTTGATAGTATTAAGGGTATTATAAATGAGGAAATAACAGGTGACGAAGATGATGACAAAGGTTTAAAGTTTCTTATTACCGTATTAAAATTTGTAAAAGATATTATAGAAGCTCCTATAGCCTATGATGTTGGTTCAGATGCAAAGATAGTATTTATAGCTGAAATATCATCAAGTTTAGACGAAACGATATTTGGTGTAATTAATTCAATTGAAACTATAAAAAATAAAATTGAAGGTTCATCGGGTACAACATATTTCGACAAACTTGGATCTTATGTTGCAAATATTGTAAATGCACATGGAGAAGCTGAAGTAATGGCATTTAAAGAATTTTTATCAGACAATGGCGAGTTATATGATTCTGAAGTTATTCATAGGACTGTAACTGTTGATGTGCCTAAATACGTATATCAAGGTGATAGAGTACTTGCAACTATAAAAGTGGATAATTTAAAGGATATTACAGGTATCCAATTTAAAATAGAATATGATAAAAGCAATTTCGAAGTAGTAAGGAATCCAATAAGTTTAGGTTCTAAATTAAGAAATTCCACTGTTGAAAGCAATACTATAACTAATAGGGGAGAAATTAAATTAGCTATACTTTCTAAATCAACAGAAGAATATACTAATAAAAACAGGGCAGAAACAATCTGTACAGTTGAATTTAAAGCAAAATCAAATGCAAGTCTTAAAAATTATATTTTTGATGTAAAAGATTTTGTTGTTGCTGATAATTCGTATATTCCTAAAAAGATTATAGTAAATGATGCTTATAGTGGTAAATTAGAGGTTAGGAAAAAAACTTCAACCAGTGGAACGACTGGTGGGACGACTGGTGGAACTACTGGTGGAACAACTGGTACAGAAGCTAGTGATTATATTGACAAAGAATATTCAGCTAAGGTATATATAGAAAGCAATACAAAAGTTGCATCGGAAGTAAAATACGCAATCGAGGATTTACAATTTGTAGGTAATGATGCTCAATTAAACGTAAGTCCGGATAAACTAATTGCAGCAATTGATACTGCTGTAAGTAAGGCAGCTGATTTAGAAGCTGGTGTTCAGGCTTCAGGAATAGATGTTAGGGGTAAAAAGATTGTAAGTTTAAGTATTCCAGTTAGGGATAATACAAACAAATTATCAGTTTCAATTCCTGTTTCTGCTTTGGAAAAGGCAGAGGCTGAGGGCATTGATAGGATTTCTGCACAAAGTAATTTTGCAGGTGTTGCTTTAGCACCTAATGCAGTTAAACTTAATACTTTACCTGATTCACAAAATGTTATAGTAACAATGGAAAGACTTAATGCACCTTCATTAGTTAGCTATGCTGATTCTTCAAAACCGGCAGTTAAGGTCAATATTGCAGTAGATGATGCTATGGTTGACACATATATTGATAATAAGGCTGTTGAAGTATCTTTGAAGTATACACCAAAAGCTTCTGAAACACCTGAAAAGTTAGTTGTATATCGTGTGGATGAAGATGGTAAGTTAATACCTGTTAAAAGTTCTGTATATGATGCGATGGAAGGACAGGTTGTGTTTACTACTAAGGTTCCGGGTGATTATGTCTTACTTGAAACCAGCCGTTCATTTATAGACTTAGCTTCAGTTCCTTGGGCACAAACATTTATTGAAGCCTTGGCGGGAAGAAGTATTATTGATGGTGTTGGAGATGCTATTTTTGAACCTGATAGAAATATTACAAGGGAAGAATTTGCTAAGATTCTTGTAGAAGCATTTGGTTTTGATGATATTGTGGCATATACCGAGTTTGAAGATATTGATCCTAATGCATGGTATTATAACTATGTTGCTATTGCACAGGAAGTTGGTATTGTAAAAGGTTTAGGTAACAACTTATTTGGAGTGGGTAGTAATATTACAAGGCAAGATATGGCTACAATGGCATTTAGAGCAGCTACAATTGCAGAGAAAAGAATTAAAAGGCTTGATTATCCAAAAGTATTTACTGATGATATAAATATAGCTGATTATTCAAAAGAAAGTGTAACATGGTTACAACAAGCCAGAATAATATCAGGTATGGGTGATAATACTTTTGCACCTTTAAACTATGCAACAAGAGCACAGGCTTCTAAAATAATATATATGTTATTTGAAGCAAGATAAGAATTCTAAAATATAAGTTTAATATTAATAAAACAAAAGAGACACCCGGTTATGAAGGTGTCTCTTTTCATAACTATAGTTAGGTAAAAAAATAATTTTATGGAAAGGGGAACTTATAATGACAGTTTATGAAGCCATACTAAAAAGACGGAGTATTAGAAAGTTTAGGCAAGAAGAAATAAGCAAAGAAATTTTAATAAAATTGGTTGATGCCGGAAGGCTTGCTCCACAGGCTGCTAATATTCAGCCATTGAAATATTGTGTAATTAATGATAAGGATTTATTAAAACCAATATTTAATACATGCAGGTGGGCGGGTTATATAAAGCCGGATGGGACACCTAAGCCGGGTGAGGAACCAAGTGCCTATATTGTTATATTGTGTGATACAAGGGTTCAAAAAACAAATTGGGATGTGGATGTCGGAGCAGCAGGTGAGAATATAATCTTAACTGCAGTTGCTGAAGGGATAGGTTCTTGTTGGATTGCTTCAATCGATAGAGAGAAGATAGGGAATATATTAAAGATTCCTAATAAGTATTATATACATTCTCTTATTGCCTTAGGATATCCCGCAGAAAGCCCTATTGTGGAAAATGAGCAAGGTTCTATAAAATATTATAAGGATAAAGAAGGCATTTTACATGTTCCTAAAAGAAAATTGAATGATGTTATCTTTTTTAATTTAGAAGGTGAAGATAAGGAATAAATTAGTCATTTTAGAAATAAGAAAATAAAATATTTTTATATATTACTATATAAGATGATAGAATATTTACAATTAATACTTTATAGTTTATACTATTACATAATAAATGACTTTAAATAAGTTATATAATAAATAATAATTATTATTTATCATAGGTTGAAAGATATGATTTAAGTGTATTATATAAGGGGGAGCATAATGTACGAAATTATTGATAAACAAACTTTAAATGAAAGTGTAAAACTTATGAAAGTAAAAGCACCTGCTATTGCACAAAAGGCTAAGCCGGGACAATTTATTATTTTAAGAATCCATGAAGATGGGGAAAGGATTCCCTTAACAATAGCGGATTATGATAAAGAAAAAGGAAGCATAACAATAATCTTTCAAGAAGTAGGTAAGACTACTAAACTTTTAGGCCAATTAAATAAAAATGATTATATACTTGATTTTGTTGGCCCGCTTGGTAAGGCTTCTGACTTAGAAGGTATAAAAAAGGTAGCCGTCATAGGTGGTGGGCTTGGAGCAGCTATAGCATATCCTCAAGCTAAAGAACTTTATAATAATGGTGCTGAAGTGGATGCAATAATAGGGTTTCGTAATAAGGACTTAATTATTTTAGAAGAGGAAATTAAGGCTGTTAGCCATCAGTTATATGTTACTACAGATGATGGTTCTAATGGTAATAAGGGTTTTGTAACTGATGTATTAAAGAAACTTATAGATGAGGGTAATGATTATGATAGGGTTATTGCTATAGGACCCTTGGTGATGATGCAGGCTGTAGCTAAATTAACTAAGCAGTATAATATTAATACTATAGTGAGCCTAAATACGATTATGGTTGATGGGACAGGAATGTGTGGGGGTTGCCGTGTAACAGTTGGCGGTGAAACAAAATTTGCCTGTGTGGATGGACCGGAATTTGATGGTCACCAAGTGGATTTTGGGGAAGCTATTAGGAGACAGGGAATGTATAAGACAGATAAAATAAAAAGTAATAATCATACTTGTAAGTTAGGAGAGATTAATAATGCCTAATATGTCACTTGAAAAGGTTAAGATGCCAGAACAAATGCCTAATGAAAGGAATAAGAACTTTAAAGAGGTTACTTTAGGCTATACTGAAGAAATGGCTATTGAAGAAGCAAAACGTTGCTTACAATGTAAGCATATGCCCTGTGTAAAGGGGTGCCCTGTGAATGTGCAAATACCACAGTTTATAGGCTTAATTGCTGATGGCAATTTTAAAGAGGCATATGAAAAGATAAAGGAAACAAATTCCTTGCCGGCAGTTTGTGGTCGAGTATGCCCACAGGAAACACAGTGTGAAGAACTTTGTGTAAGGGGTAAAAAAGGAGAACCGGTTGGAATTGGTAGGTTAGAAAGATTTGCTGCAGATTGGTATATGAAAAATGTCCAAGAAAATTTAGGTAAACCTAAAGGCAATGGAAAAAAGGTAGCAGTGGTAGGTGCCGGTCCTTCGGGGTTAACATGTGCAGGTGATCTTGCGAAATTAGGTTATGAGGTTACTGTTTTTGAAGCCTTTCATGTAGCCGGTGGAGTTTTGATGTATGGGATACCGGAATTTAGGCTGCCAAAAGATATAGTCCAAAAAGAAATATCATCACTTAAGGAGTTAGGTGTAAAAATAGAAACAAATATGGTAATAGGAAAGATTTATTCTATAGATGAGTTATTTGAAGAAGGGTATCATGCAGTTTATATAGGGACAGGGGCAGGCTTACCCAATTTCTTAAATATACCGGGAGAAAATCTAAATGGTGTTTATTCTGCTAATGAATTTTTAACAAGAATAAACCTTATGAAGGCTTATAAGGATGAAAGTGATACTCCTATATGGGTAGGTGATAGTGTTGCAGTTATAGGTGGTGGAAATGTTGCTATGGATGCAGCAAGGAGTGCTAAGCGGTTAGGTGCAAAAGATGTGTTTATAATTTACAGGCGGTCTGAAGAAGAAATGCCGGCAAGGGCAGAAGAAGTGGAACACGCTAAGGAAGAAGGTATACAATTTAGCTTGTTAACTAATCCTATTCAAATTACCGGAACTGAAGATGGATGGGTAGAGGGTATGGAGTGTATTAAGATGGAATTAGGTCCACCTGATAGTAGTGGTAGAAGGAGACCTAAAGAGGTAAAAGGATCAGAACATTTAATTAATGTAGATACAGTAATTGTAGCTATTGGTCAATCGCCAAATCCTTTAATTACATCTACAAGTAAGGATTTAAAAACCCAAGATTGGGGAGGAATTATAGTAGATGAAGATACCGGTGCCACAAGTAAGAAGGGAGTATATGCCGGAGGGGATATAGTAACAGGGGCTGCAACGGTGATACTTGCCATGGGTGCAGGTAAAACTGCTGCTAAGGCAATTGATGAATATTTAACTGATAATTGATTTAAACTAAAGAAACATTCTTGACAGGAGGAAAAGATAAGTGAGTTTAGAGGGAAAAAATATTAGGACAACATATAATCCAAAAGATGTAGAAGATAGGCTATATAATGAATGGTTAGATAAGGGTTATTTTCGTGCGGAAGTAGATTATGAAAAAGAACCGTATACTATAGTTATTCCACCACCAAATATTACCGGTCAACTTCATATGGGGCATGCCTTAGATGAAACATTGCAAGATATTTTGAT
>CAZRSG010000005.1:9943-19720 GCA_964602705.1 uncultured Oscillospiraceae bacterium | reverse complement strand
AAGGCTATAGTGCTTTATGGTTACCGGGGACTGACCATGCAGGAATAGCAACTCAAATAAAAGTAGAAGAAGTATTAAGGGAAGAAAAAGATCTAACTCGCTATGATTTAGGTAGGGATAAATTTCTTGAACTTGTTTGGGAGTGGAAAGATAAATATGGTAGTAGAATTACAGATCAGTTGAAAAAGTTAGGATGTTCATGTGATTGGTCACGAGAAAGATTTACTTTAGATGATGGATGTTCTGATGCTGTCAAAGAAGTTTTTGTAAACTTATATGAAAAAGGATTGATTTATAGGGGTAATAGAATTATTAATTGGTGTCCGGATTGTATAACTGCCCTTTCAGATGCAGAGGTAGAACATATAGAAAGGGATGGTTTCTTCTGGCATATAAAATATCCTATAAAAGATACCGATGAGTTTTTAACTATAGCTACAACACGACCGGAGACAATGTTAGGTGATACTGCAGTTGCAGTTCATCCTGAAGATACAAGATATCAACATTTAATAGGTAAGACTTTAATCTTGCCGCTGCTTAACAGAGAAATACCTATAGTAGGGGATGAATATGTTGATAAAGATTTTGGTACAGGGGCAGTTAAGATTACCCCATCGCATGACCCTAATGATTTTGAAGTAGGGATACGTCATAATTTAGACCAAATTAGGGTAATGGATGATTATGCTGTAATTAATAAATATGGTGGTAAATATGAAGGTTTAGATAGGTATCAGGCACGGAAAGCCATAGTTGAGGATTTAAAAAGGGAAGGGTTTTTATTAAGTATTAAAGAACATAAGCATAATGTAGGTCAATGTTATAGATGTGGTACTCCTGTTGAGCCTATTACTTCAAAGCAATGGTTTGTTAAGATGGAGCCACTTGCAAAGGATGCTATTAATGTTGTTAATGATGCTACTATTAAGTTTGTGCCTGATCGTTTTAGTAAGACATACCTTAACTGGATGGAAAATGTAAGGGATTGGTGTATTTCAAGACAACTGTGGTGGGGACATAGGATACCTGCATATTATTGTAAGGATTGTGATGAAGTAATTGTTTCAAAGACAGATATTATTAAGTGTACTAAATGTGGTTCATCTAACATAGTACAAGATGAAGATGTTTTAGATACCTGGTTTAGTTCTGCCTTATGGCCATTTTCAACCTTAGGTTGGCCGAAAAAGACTGAGGATTTAGATTACTTTTATCCTACAAGTGTACTTGTTACAGGCTATGATATAATATTTTTTTGGGTTGCAAGAATGATATTTTCAGGAATGGAGCATATGGGTAAAGAACCTTTTAAACATGTCTTTATACATGGAATTGTACGTGATTCTGAAGGCAGGAAGATGAGCAAATCCTTGGGGAATGGAATAGACCCATTAGATGTTATAGATAAATATGGGGCTGATGCTTTAAGGTTTACACTTGCAACAGGTAATGCTCCCGGCAATGATATGAGGTTTTATTATGAACGTGCAGAAGCAAGTAGAAATTTTGCAAATAAGATATGGAATGCATCAAGATTTGTTTTGATGAATTTAGAAATTAATGAAAATAAGTTACCTAAAATAAATAAGTTAGAAATTGAAGATAAGTGGATCCTTAGTAGATTTAATACGATTGTAAAAGAGGTAACAGAAAATTTAGAAAGATTTGAATTAGGAATAGCTGTTCAAAAGTTATATGATTTTATATGGAATGAATATTGTGATTGGTATATAGAATTAGTAAAGCCAAGATTATATGATAAGAAAACAGACAAGGGAATTGAGGCACAATATGTCTTAACTTTTGTTTTATCTAATACTTTAAAATTACTTCATCCATTTATGCCTTTTATAACTGAAGAAATATGGCAGCATTTACCTCAAGAGGGTGAAACTATAATGCTATCACAATGGCCTGAATATGATAAAAACCTTCTTTTTACAGAAGAAGAAGAGCAAATGAATATTATCATGAATACAATAAAGGATATAAGAAATATTAGGGCTGAGATGAATGTTAATCCTTCTAAGAAGGCTAACCTATATATAGTTACAAAAAATAAAGAAGTTTTTGAAAAAGGAAGAGTATTTTTTGAAAAGATGGTGTCGGCTTCTGAAATAATATTAATGGATGAACGACCTAATAATATAAAAGACCTTATATCTGTAGTAGTTGAAAGTGCGGAGATATTTATTCCTTTATTTGAATTAATAGATAAGGAAAAGGAAAAAGAACGATTAGAAAAAGAAAGAAAAGAACTTGAAAAGGAAGTTGAAAGGGTAAAGGGTAAATTAAACAATCAAGGTTTTATGTCAAAGGCACCGAAACATTTAATAGAAGAAGAAAAAGAAAAAGAGAAGAAATATTCGATAATGTTACAAAAAGTAATAGAGACATTAGAAGACATAAGATAGTTGCTAATAATTAATAAGCAATAATTGCCTGATAGTTTTTACTTGTTATTAAAGAATGGAGTGAAATTTTTTAACTAATGAATTATGACGATGCTTTGCACTATATACATGGTACTTCAAAATTTGGTTCAAAACTTGGGCTTACAAACATTACAAACTTGTTAGACCTTATGGGAAATATACATAAAAAGTTAAATTATATACATGTAGCAGGAACTAACGGAAAGGGTTCAACTACTGCAATGATAGCAAGTATTTTAAAACAATCAGCTTATAAAGTGGGAATGTATACATCACCATATATTGAGGAATTTACTGAAAGAATTCAAATTAACAACCAAAATATTGATAAAGAAAAGTTAGCAATAATAATTTCGCAAATAAAAGATAACATTAAAGAGATGTTAAAGTCAGGCTACAACCATCCTACGGAATTTGAAATTATAACTGCAGCTGCATTTCAATATTTTTATGATGAAAAATGTGATTATGTTGTTTTAGAAGTGGGTATGGGGGGTAGATTTGATGCTACTAATGTGATCCCTCCACCCTTAGTGTCTGTTATAACATCTATAAGCATAGATCATATAGCACATTTAGGTAATAATGTTTCACAAATAGCTTTTGAAAAGTGTGGTATTATAAAAAATAATGTTCCTGTTGTTACATATCCTTACCAAGATAAAGAAGCCTTAGAGGTAATAAGAGACATTTCTAAACAAAAAAGTGCAAAACTTCTTATTCCTACCCTATTGGAATTTGATGTTTTGTCCGATACATTATATGGGACAATCTTTAATTATAATGGATATAAAGAAATTGAAATACAACTTTTAGGTATCCATCAGGTTTATAATGCTATTCTTGCTATAAGTACTGCTAATTTATTAAAGGATTATTATAAGTTAGATATTAGTGAAGGTGCAATTAAAAGGGGTATTAAAGAGACCCGATGGCCGGGTAGGTTAGAAATATTATCATATAATCCAATGTTTATAATAGATGGTGGACATAACTTATCAGGAATACAGGTACTTTCAAAAGCTCTAAATAGGTATTTTAAAAAAGAAAAGAAAATAATTATTATAGGTATGCTAAAAGATAAAGCATATGAAAAATGTATAGAAATAATAGCACAAGACGCTGAAAGTATAATAGCTACAGAACCTGATAATAATAGGGCATTAGATGCAAATATAATAAAAGATATAGCACAAGCTTATTGTAATCATATAATAGTCCAAAAAGATATTAGAAAGGCAGTTGAACAAGCCTTAAATATAAGCAAGGGCCAGGAAGTAATATGCTGTTGTGGTTCTTTATACCTAATAGGTAGTGTAAGAGGCATTTTTAATAATGAATTTATTAAAGATGTTGATTAAACCGGAGGGTAAGTTACTTTTTATAAGGAGGGTCTAATGGTGTTAAGAAAAAATAAGTTTATTCAAAGGATTAACCTAAAAAAGATAAAGTCATCTATAAATAATAAAAAGGATAAATTATTAGAGCCAAGGTGGTTAAATAATGTTATTTCCAAGTCAAGGTTAAAGATTAAAACAAACCTTATAATATGGTTTCTTATATTAAGTATAGCACCACTTAGTATTATCGGGATATTTTCATATTTATCAACAAGAAATACAATATCTAAAAAGGTCGGTATATTATCACAAGAAATATTATCTGAAATTACGACTAATGTAGATACTAAGATTAATGAAATAGAAAAGGCATCTATGCTTTTGCTATCTAATCAAGAATTCTTGAATTTAATTTTACTTAAAGAAAAAGATTATGAAAACTTATATGATAAGATGCAGGATAATAAGAAAATTGATAACTTTTTTATGTCTATTTCTGTATCTGTGCCTGATATTAAGGCAATAATGATAGTAACAGAAGATTTAGTTTCGAAACAGTATGGTCAATTTGGGCAAGAACAACAATATTTTGCAAGTGATAGCTTTAAAAAAAGTGAATTGTATAATACGGTAAAAGAAGGGGCAGGGTCTGTAATTTGGGCAACAGGTATTAAGGGAAACTTTGATAATATTTTTATGTTAAGAAACCTTAAAAACTATGTAACGAACCAAGATATAGGTATATTAATAATATCTATGGACTCAAAGTTAATTTCATCAATTTATGAATCAAGTACTTTAGTAGAAGATGGTAACATTTTTATCTTCGATTCCAATAAAGAATTAATAGCATCGAGTTTTAAAGGGGGTTTAGGTAATCATTTTTCGGATTATTTTGAAAGAAAAATTGAAAGTATTATATATAGTCACAAACAATCAGACTGGTTTATAAAAAATAATAACCTTATTTGCTATAGTGTATTTAACGATGATTGGAACATTGTTGTAAAGGTACCGGTAAGTGCATTAATAAAAGAAATGCGTTATCTTGCTTGGGGACTTGCTCTTATAGGATTAATATGTATAATATTAGCCGTTATAATGGGTAATATTATAGCATCAAGTATTGCTAATCCTCTTGCTGAATTGGCGGGATTAATGAAAAAGGCAGAGCATGGAGATTTAGTTGTAGAGTCTAAAATAAAGTCCCAGAATGAGATAGGTAGTTTAGCTAATAGTTTTAATGTAATGGTTAAAAATATTCGTGTTCTTATAAACGATATTATTAAGGTTACCAAATCAGTAGTAGAAGATACATATATAATAAAGAACGTTTCATCACAAACAGCCTTAACAGCTGGGCAAGTATCAGCTGCTATAGAACAAATAGCAAGGGGGGCAGAAAACCAAGCTAAAGAGGCTGATACAGGAACAAATGTCATACATGGCTTATCAGACAGGATAAGTAATGTAAACGATAATATTAATGTAGTTATGGAAGTTACAAACAAAACAAAAGAGATAGGTAGCAAGGCACTACGAACAGTAAATACTTTAAATATAAAGGCACGTCAATCAGCAGATACGGCAATAACAATAAACGATAATATTCTAAAATTAAATGAGCATGCAAAAGAAATTAAAAAGATAGTTAAAGCGATAGAATTTATAAGTGAACAAACAAATTTACTATCATTTAATGCCGCAATAGAAGCTGCAAGGGCAGGGGAAGCCGGTAAAGGGTTTGCAGTTGTTGCTGAGGAGGTAAGAAAATTAGCAGACCAGTCAAAAGAAGCAACAAAGATGATAAATAATATAGTACAAAATATTCAAGAATATGTAGAAAAGTCTGTTGAGATTGTAGACCTATCCGGGGATACATTCAAGGAACAGGAAAAGGCAGTAAAAGCAACAGATGTCGCCTTTAAGGATATCTCAAGGTTAATGGAGGAAATTGGTGGACAGGTGGATAAGGTAAGTGATTCAATAGAAGAAATGGATAAATATAAGGATAAAGCAACATATATAATTAATAATATTGCTGCAGTTGCCCAAGAATCTGCAGCTGCCACAGAAGAAGTTATGAGTGCAAGTCAGGAACAAACAACTTCTTCGGAACAACTTTCATATATTTCATTGCAAAGTGCGGATACAGTTGAAAAGTTAAGATCATCAATAAACAAATTTAAAATTGAAGACACAGATTATTAACACTAATTGCATATTAAGGCTACTTTTTAAAAGTAAAAATACCTAATATCATAAATAAAATTAAATGACAGGATAAGAGTCCTGTCTTTTTTTGTCGAAAAGAATCTAAGATTTTACATAAAGAGACAAGTTTCTATGAAGGGAATTACTTTTAGATATAGAATATATAAGGTGGGAAGATATGTAATAAATATCATTTTGTAAAGGAGGGTTATAATTGCAGGTAAAATTTAAGCTTATAAAAAAAACATTGATAGCTAAGATTGAAGGTGAGCTTGATCATCATACGTCTATAGACGTAAGAGAAATTATAGATGAAGAAATATCCAAAAGTCGAATTACAAACTTAATATTTGATTTTACAGACTTAAAATTTATGGATAGTTCAGGCATAGGTGTTGTGATTGGGAGATATAAAAAGATAGAAAAATTGAATGGAAAATTGTGCTTAACAACATTAAATCCACATATAAAAAGAATAGTTACTATATCAGGATTACATAAGATAATTCCCGTATATAACAATGTTCAAGAAGCATTAAAAGAAATGTGAGGAGGGGAAATAATGCAAATAGATAACAGTATGAAAATAGAATTTATGAGTAAGTCAAGCAATGAAAGTTTTGCTCGAGTAGTTGTAGCTGCTTTTGTTTCACAATTAGACCCTACAATTGAAGAATTAACAGATATTAAAACTGCTGTCTCTGAAGCTGTTACAAACTCAATAATACATGGATATGATAATAGAAGGGGTGATATTAGTATATCATGTTCAATTACCGGCAATTTAGTAAATATTATTATTGAGGATAAGGGTAAGGGTATAAAGGACATTGAATTGGCACGCCAACCACTATATACAAGTCATCCGGAAATGGAGAGGTCAGGTATGGGTTTTACTGTTATGGAAACATTTATGGATGAAATTATCATAGAATCAGAGTCGGGTAAAGGGACCAGGATATTTATGAAAAAATCAATACAAAATAAAGATGATAAAAGTAGTAATAGTCAGATAATAAATTAAGAAAGTTTATCTATTACTGAATAGAGGTGGTTAACTTGAATGAAAATTCTGACTATGATGTATTAAAACTTATTAATGATGCTAAAAAAGGAGATAAAGAAGCACGGGATATTTTAGTAGAAAAAAATATAGGTTTAGTATGGAGTGTAGTACGAAGATTTCAAAATAGAGGACATGAGGCAGATGATTTGTTTCAAATAGGCTGTATTGGGCTGATAAAATCAATACAGAAGTTTGATGCGACTTATAAGGTAAAATTCTCTACATATGCTGTACCAATGATTATGGGAGAGATTAAAAGATTTATCAGAGACGACGGTATAATAAAAGTTAGTAGATCATTAAAGGAAACAGCAAACAAGGCAAGAATGGCAAAGGAAACACTTGAAAAAGATAAGGGGCGGGAACCATCAGTTCAAGAAATTGCAAATTATTTAGAAATAGAAGTTGAAGATTTGGTTATGGCAATGGAAGCAAATAATAGCCCTGATTCTTTGCATAGTACATTACATGAAGGAGATGGTAATCCAATATTATTAATAGATAGGGTAGAGGAAGATGAAGATCAGGAAGATAGGATAATAGATAAGATTTTACTAAAACAAGTTATAGAAAACTTAAAACCACGGGAAAGACAAATTATTATTTTAAGATATTTTAAAGAAAAGACTCAAGTACAAATTGCAGAGATGCTTGGGATATCACAAGTTCAAGTTTCAAGAATAGAGAAAAAACTATTAACTGAAATGCGTAAAAAAATAAAAGTAATATAAATATTAAAGAATAATACTTTTAGGAAATCACATAATATAATATATAATTTAAATAAAACTGTAATTGGAGTGGAGAGATGACGAAAGTTTCAAAAAAAAAATATATATATTATATTGTCTTTTTAATTATTTTAATTACTGCAATTTCTTTTCTTGTAAATAAAAATAACACTAATAAAAAGACCCCTATTAAAGGAACGTTTGTCCTTAAATGAAACTGCTGGTAAATAAAACAAAGACTTCTTATTAAGCTAATCCTTAAAAAAACAGGATAAAGGATATGGGATAAGTATAAAAATAAAATCTAATTAACTATAAATACAGTTAATTAGATTTTATTTTTGAAAAAGAGTTTAAATATCTTTGATTAAGTGTTAAAATAAGAGATATAGGGCAGAAATTATAGGGGAGAGATATATGAAGTGTTCAAGATGTAATAAAAATATGGCAGTTGTTTTTATAACAAAAATGGAAGATGGTAGGCAAAAAAACATTGGTTACTGTTTATCATGTGCCAAAAAGTTAGGCTTAAAGCCTTTAGACCAATTTATGGGTCAATTAGGAATAAACGAGGAAGAATTAGATGAGCTTAATAATCAGGTAGGAGAATTTTTTCAAATAGATGAGGATAGTGATGATATTGAGGATGACTCCGAGATTGATGGATATGAAAATCCATTTAATTTTATAAATAAGATATTTAATAAAAATCCATTATCACAAATGCAAGATAGGAAGCCAAATCGGGATTTAGAAAAAAAACAAGATAGTAACTCAAAAACTAAAACCATAAAGAAAGAAAAACGTAAAAGTAAAAAGTTTTTGAACAATTATGGTATCAACTTAACTGATAAGGCAAAGAAAGGTGAAATCGATAAGGTTATTGGAAGGCAGCAAGAAATTGATAGAATTATTCAAATTTTAAATAGGAGGACAAAAAATAACCCGGTAATTTTAGGAGAAGCTGGGGTAGGAAAGACAGCGATTGCTGAAGGTTTGGCTGTTAGAATAGTAAATAAGGAAGTTCCTGCAAAATTACTTGATTTTGAAGTATACTTACTTGATTTTACTTCAATAGTTGCAGGAACACAATTTAGGGGGCAATTTGAATCAAGGTTAAAAGGGATTATTAAAGAAGTTAAGGAATTGGCTAATATTATATTAGTAATAGACGAACTTCACAATATAGTAGGTGCCGGAGATGCAGAAGGGGCAATGAGTGCTGCGAATATATTAAAACCTGCATTAGCAAAAGGGGAATTACAAGTTATAGGGGCAACAACCCTAACTGAATATCGTAAATTTATAGAAAAGGATACAGCCTTAGAAAGAAGATTTCAAACGATAATAATAGAAGAACCTTCGATAGATGAATCTATTGAAATATTAAAAGGTATTAAAGGGTATTACGAAGAATATCATAAGGTTAAGATTACTGATGAGGTTATAAAACAAGCAGTTTTGCTATCAAAACGGTATATTACTGAAAGATTTTTACCGGATAAGGCAATTGATGTTATTGATGAAGCCGGTTCAAAGGCGAATTTAAAAAATAAACACTTACTTGAATTGGCTAAGCTTAATGAAGAACTACAATTAGTCCAATTAGAAAAGGAAGATGCAATATCAGAAGATTCTACCCAGAATTATCAAAAAGCAGCTGAATTAAAAATGAAAGAATGTCAAATAACTACGAGGATAAAAGAACTTGAAGAAAAAAGTCAAGAGATATATTTAACGGTTGATGATATTGCTGCAGTAATAGAATTATGGACAGATATACCTGTGCAAAAGATAAATCAATTAGAGTCAGAAAGACTAATCAATATTGAAGAAAGAATTCATAAAAAATTAATTGGGCAGGAAAAAGCTGTATCTGTAGTTGCTAAAGCAATAAGAAGAAATAGAGCCGGCTTACAAGCAAAAAAAAGACCAATTTCATTTTTTTTCACAAATCCATATGATTTATTACTGTAAATTTTTATTGC
>CAZRSG010000005.1:7368-9933 GCA_964602705.1 uncultured Oscillospiraceae bacterium | reverse complement strand
GTCAGAATATATGGAAAAACATACTGTATCAAAAATTATTGGAGCGCCACCGGGCTATGTTGGTTATGACGATGCCGGACATTTAACAGAACAAGTTAGGCGAAGACCATATTCCGTAATTTTATTAGATGAAATAGAAAAGGCTCATCCTGATGTATTTAATATCCTATTGCAGATATTGGATGATGGAAGGGTTACTGATAGCCAAGGTAAGCTTATAAATTTTGAAAATACTATTATAATTATGACATCTAATGCCGGTTCTAATTTAAAACTAACAAGTTATGGTTTTGTAGCAAATGAAGATAGTAAGGATAGCAACCTGCGAAATAAAACAAAAGATGTTTTAAGAGATATATTTAGACCTGAATTTTTAAATAGGATAGATGAGATTGTTGTATTTAATAAATTAAAAAAAGATGAACTAATTAAAATAGTTAATCTTATGGTTTCAGATTTGATTAATATTTTAAAAGAAAAAGGCATAGCTTTAGAGGTAACCGATAAGGTTAAGGAATATATATTAAAGAAAGGTTACGATGACAAGTATGGTGCCCGCCCATTAAGACGTACCATTCAAAGGGAATTAGAAGATAAACTTGCCGATATGCTTATACGTAATGAATTTATGGCAGGTGATAATATAACAGCTCACCTTATAGATGATAGTATAGATATAAAAGTTAATAAATAATTAATTATTATTAATGGTCAGTCAAGGTTCCCCAAAGGTGAACTTATTTATTATAATTTGTGGTGCTTAACATTTTATGAAAACTTAAATTATCATTATATTGACAAATATATTTTCATTTATTGAAATATAACAAATAATGCTGTAACCTATACGGTTACAGCATTTATAATGGTGACCCAAGGCTTTCCAAAGGTGAACTTTTGTGCCTTGGTAAAACCTTTGGAATGGTGCTGTATTTTAATAACAAGTAAGAGCATGATAACCATCGCTGAGATTAAGGCCAATATCAGGTGGATTATCACCGCCAAGTCCGGCAAAGACTTAAAATAGCAGATGATATTTAAAAGAATCAACTTCGATTATTCCAAGCAAATATGCAGTCAATTACGCTCCCTGCGTTGCCACGAAAGCCAACGTAATATCTGTCCTTGTTAGACTTTTTAACTAACTTATGCGCAATCGTATACATAACCAAAAATCCGTTTTTAAGTACGCTACTTAATTTTGCATCGGGTCTTTCCTTATCTTTGCCTTACAAACCTCCAACATTGATTCATTTGCGTCATCAATTTGAGGAGGAAATAACCCATCCGGTTAGGTTGTATGCTCTCAATCATATCTGCGATAAGGTTTGTATTTGTTACCACAACTTCATACGCCTTGTCTTTGCCTAAATACATAAATTTCTCCAGCATTTCGTTTGTTGTTCTAAAATAAAGGGATGCATGAACATCTATATCCTTTAAGCTCTGCGTCTTCATTAATTTGTGATAGCAGACCTCATCTACTTTATGCATAAAATGAACATCGCCTGTTGCTACTACGGGTTTGCCGAACTGCTCACCAAGAGCGACTATTTGTTCATTGATATATTTTAGGTTTTCATTCAATACAAGTTTCTCATCATCCTTTGTAAAACAATTATTCCCAAGAGGCTGAATTTCAAAATAGTCATAAAATTCACACAGATTATTAATAATTTCTTTTGAGTCCCTATGGAAAAATGCTTGGTACAACTCTCCCTCCCCGTACACAGTACCGATTAAAAGACCTGCCCGGTGCTTTAAATATTCACTTTTTGGAATTCGGGGGTATTTGCGATAATACTTTAAATAGGACAACGCCATCAGCTTATATAAATTTTTAAGTCCGGTCAGGTTTTTGGTCAAAATTATTGCATTGCTTGGCTGGATTGAACCTATATCAACATTTTTGGACAATATCCTGTTTATATCATGCAGGGTTTTTGCACCTTTTTCTTTTAAAATATTAAACAGACATTTTAATATTTCGGCGCAGGCTCGAGCATCATTGACCGCTCTGCGATCTTTGGAGCTTTCTATTTTAAAATAATCGGTCAAGTCAATTAATTTGTGACGTTTTATATTCGGTAAGACCCAACGGCTCAGGGTTAAAGAATCAATAACAGAAGGATTGTATGCCATTCCATGCTTTGCCGCTTCCGCTTTTATGAAGTTTATATGAAAAGGCGCGTTATGCGCCGCAACAGGTGTCTTTTGGCAAAAGCTTAAAAATGCGGAAATTGCCGCTTCGGGAGAGGGGGCATCTTGAACCATATCATCTGTAATACCCGTTAGCCTGCTCATGTTTGCGGATATACTTTTACCCGGATTTACAAAGGTGCTGAATTCCTCTATAACCTCACCATTCTTTATTTTCACAGCACCTATTTCGATAAACGTTTCGGTTTCCGGGTTAAACCCTGTTGTTTCTGTATCAAATACAACAAGTTCCTCATCAAAAGATTGGTCAACACCTTTATAAAAATTCATGTCACAGTCATTGACAAAATAGACTTCGGCGCCGTAAATAACTTTTATATCTTTGCCTTTGGACGCCCTATATGC
>CAZRSG010000005.1:3928-7358 GCA_964602705.1 uncultured Oscillospiraceae bacterium | reverse complement strand
GGCAACGCTTGTACAACCCCGTTATCGGTTATGGCGATTGCCCTATGCCCCCACGCCGCCGCCCGCTCCACCAACCCGCCTGCTATGCTGTTCATCCCACTCGTTTTTGTGTGGCAGTGAAGCTCCACACGTTTAACTTTTGCATCATCGATGTGTTCGGAAAGTTCCTTGCTGTAATCAGCCTCCATGCCCCTGCCCCCTCTCTTTTTTAATTTGATTATCTTGTGTGGTATATACTATTTTGTGGGTATCCCCCCCATAAAATATAGCTTCTCATATCTACTCAGACATCGGCTCACTGTCTATTTTATTAAAATCCTTGTCGTAAAAATCCATCCACTTTTCTGCGAAGTATGTGTAATCTTCTTCATCCGGCGCATCATTGATTCCAAAAACCGCTCTTAAAAGCCGGGCTTCAGCCTTCAAAACCTTCTGCGTTCCCTTTTTCATTACGCCGAAGCGGTATTTGTTGCTTTTCCACTCATAATCATACACAGTGTACTCAAACGGCACGATTATTTTGCCTTCAAGGTCTAACACCCCATATCTTCGCCTTTTTTTACAGATTAGTTTTTTACTGTCAGAATCATATTTAATTCCGTTATATTCAAAGGGAATAACAACCTCATTTTTTTCATTTATTACACCGTAAAGGCTGCCTTTTTTCATTATGAAAAAAGTTTTTTCCCTTTCCCTTTCCCTGTTCTCTGGCCAAATCGTTATCCGGCTGCAGTCCGCATATTTCAAAGGAATCACGCATTTACCCTTTGTGTTGATAACACCGTGTTCATGGGTTCGGCTGTGGCGACCGTTTCGATACCGATTCGCCACATGGGCATATTCCCCATAAAAAGAGCTTACCCAATCCCATTGGGGCGGTATAACGATTTCGCCGGTATGAATATTCGCATAGCCCCATTTCCTCCCTACTTTCACTTCGATAAGCCCGTTGTCACATTCATATACGAGTAATCTGTCTTCTGCAGGGAGACAAAGGTTGCCCTTTTTATCTTCAAAGTAGGCTTTGCCTTCTTTTATAAAACCTTCGACCGGCTCTCTTAAACTGATGTGAGCAAATATACACTTTTTCATTTTTATACCCCCGTTACAAAAAACACGTTCTTATTTCATTCCCAAATCTTATCATCTATACAGTTCTTGCAAACATAATGCTCATCCTTTTCAACAAAATAATTCTTTGCATGGAAAATTTCCGCAATCTTATCCGCTTTTTCTCTTATGCAGTTGTCAATATAAATGATATGCCGGACTTCTTCGCTGTCAAAAACAACTCTGCCTCGCGGGAAATCAAAGTATTCAATCGTAGTGTTTGGGAATTTTTTATCAAAAAGCTGTGCGTGACCAACCCTGCTTGTTACAAACTGTGATTGCTTTTCAGCATTTTTGTTTGATTCGGCAAGATACAGAAAACCCTTGAAATTCAACTCCCGACTGTTGATATAGAAAAATGGCCCTACCATTTTGTCACCTCTCAATTACAAACCCGCTCCAGTTGTCGGCATATTGCAAAAGCAGGGTAAGCGGCGTTTCCTTTGTTGCCACCGAGGCGTTGTCATCAACATACTGCCCATCGTGATAGACAATCGCCTGAACCTCGTCCTCGGTAAGCGGTAAATACGGCAAAGCAAGGTAGATGCTCCGCACAGGGACGCTTAAATAGGTGAGATCGGTATTAAATCTGTAAGGCGTGCTTGCAAGATAGCCATACATTTTCTGGCGTTCGGACGGCTCGTTGACAAGATACTGCGGCTTGCCCGGCATTCCTACCTTACCCAAGTCGTGCAGCAAGGCGACAATGACACAGCTTTCCTCGCTTGTTTCGGGCGCTAAAACCTCTCGTAATTTAAGCATAGTTTCGGCCACATTGCAGGAGTGCTCCAAAAGCCCTCCCTCACGGCAAAGATGATATTTCGTACTGGCAGGTGCAGTCAGCCAAGAGGTTTCGGTTTCGAGAAATCCCATCAGAACCGAAAATTCAGCTTTACGTTTTGTTACCTTTGATTTAAGCTTTTCGTAACGGTTAATAGTGGTCATTGCCAATACCTCTTTTTCAAATAATCATAAAGTTCCAGATTATATTCTTTGCTACTATCGCTCAGCAATTCTTCCGGAGTTATGTGTTTATGTTTTTCGGGCTGCTTTAGCCACGTTTTCCACGCTTCAGAAATATGACTACTCGTGGCAGTGATTTCTGGAGATGTTTTTGCTTTGAGCAAAGCTAAATTAGCCTGTGGTATAACATGGACGTTAATATAATCAGATGCGCCATACCGGTTGTTTGTATCTTCTGTAATTTGCCATGCCAGCAAAGTCTGCCGCATCAGTTGATAAAATGGTTCAGCTAAGAATTTAGCAAACTCCTTATTATCATCACATTTACTGCCTTTTTCATTTTTAGAAAATATAATCGGCGAGGCATTATCTTTCAATAAGTTTAAATATCTAGCTTTTTTTGTTTTGTAAGAAGGTTCTTTGGCAATCTCAGAGGCTTTTTTGGAATATCTTTCACGGTATTTCCATTCAAAACAAACGAGTGTTCGTTTACCGTTTTTTTCCGCCAGCATACAGGCGTCAATACAGGTATTGTTTGCCCCTCGTACAGTGCTATTTTCCTTCAGATAATTAGGACGATGCCCCTTATAAATGCCGTTAACCTCAAAATCGACATAAAGCCCTTCATCTTCTATAACAGGTATGGCCTTGAAATCAGGATCTATTTTTTTGAGAATAATGTCTGCCGCATTTTTGTGTTCTTGAATCCAAAAAAGATGATTTATACATGCCACTTGTGAAGAAAGAGTATGATTTGTAGGTGTGCCGTCTTTTCCACCCCATAATTGAATATGATTGTTTTTAAAGTATTCTTTTGCGTCAGCTCTAATACCATAAAAGAAGTTCAAATCACCGTCTTTCAGGATAAAATTATATTCCTTACCACGATAAATACCATCACATTTCCCCGCAAAATATTTTGCTTGAATTTTCCTTTGTTCATCCATATATGCCATTTCTCGTTCCCCTCTCAGTTTTTATATTTTTCGTTCATATCCCGCACCGCCTTCGCCACCTTATCACGCAGGCTTTGTGGGTTTAAAACCTCAACATACCGCCCAAATTGCAGTGCCCAACAGAGCATAGCTTTTTCGCTTACTCTGACTGTGACATCAACCTCATCCCCCGATGCGTTTGAAAAGACAACTTCTGTTCCGAACCAATCAATGATTTCATTTACAATAAGACGCTTTGCCCGAAATGTTACGCACACGCTTTCACCCGCAAACATATAAATGTGCTCCGCCATGTGCTTAGGCAGATTCAGACCGGTTTCCAGGCCTTCTACCTTGCGCTGCGTTTTTGCGGGTGATTTTGTCAGCTCTCTTGACTCGATCGAACATTCAGGTATTGTTCA
>CAZRSG010000005.1:0-3918 GCA_964602705.1 uncultured Oscillospiraceae bacterium | reverse complement strand
ACCATTTTCAAGCCCTTTGACGCTTTGCATCTCTTTTGCGAGAGTTTCCGACAGCTCTATGTTGGCAATGCGGTCAAGGCGATAGCTTGAAATATTATCGTATTTATCAAGGTTGCCGATTAAATAGTACCGTCCGTTTGTTGCGACCATCTGATATGGATTAACAATATATTTGATTACTTCTTCGTCCTTGTAGGCTTTAGGATGCATTTTTTTATCAATGTCAAAACAGTTATAGTTAAAAGCCACCTGTCTGCGTTTTTCGATTGCCTCGTCCAAAATATCTATCGTGTGAAAAAGCTGCTTGTTGCTTGGAAATGCTTCGGGCATATTGCGGATATGCGAAACCTTTGCAGAAAAATACTTGCTCGAAAGACCTTTGAGCTTTCCGATTAACGCTTTGCACTGGCTATAAGGAATGTGCTTTGAAAACAGCAGGCTGTCAATTAAAAGCCTCAGCTCAGCATCAGAAAAATTCCGAACCAAATACCAGTCGGTATAAACGGACTCCATGCCGCCATTTTTATTTATGCGTGTCGATTCGCTGTATTCAATGTTGTAACCAAACTCAATTAAGTTCATCAGGTTGCGCTTAATTGCTTTGCGGTCAACCTTCATAGCATATTCAGTTTCGAGAATCATCAGAATGTCCTTTTGAGAAAGACGATGATTTCCATCGGTATAGCGCTTCAAAATATCCAGAATATTGATAATAAGCAGTTTTTTTGGGAAAATTTTATGCATATGTTACCTCTTTATTTGGAATTTATTTAGAGTATATCATATTTGTTTTTATTTGGCAATATATCAATGGCTCATTTTTGGTACATGGGATTTTATTAATTCATATAATATAGTTGAGCATTGCTGCAAACTTCCAACATCCAGTAAAATAGAAACTGTTGAATACAGATAAAGGGTTTTTGGCTTTATTGCCGCTAACGCCCCTCACCCAATTTTTTCTTGGATTTCTGTGCTTTCTTCCACTCCTCAAACTCCCGTTTACCTTCCTCACTTTCAAAGAATTGTTGTATTTCAGGAAGTAGGCAGCGAGCAAGGGCTTCCATTTCGTGTTTGGGTATGCACTTATATTCCACCATATTTATAATTCGTGGAATACGTTTCCACCAAATTAAAAAATGGTGGAAGAATGTATCTTTTAAAAAAATAATTGACTGGTTGCGTTATTATAAGTAGCGGCATCCTTTTTTAACTCTTCAATATTCAAAACCAGATAGCATTTTCCATTGTATTTTTTAGGGCGTTTATCATCATAGACCTCTGATATGTATCTGTCCCTAAAGTACGCTGCAATATGCTTGGCAGAAAAACTTTGTTTGTGTTTTTCCCGAAGTGCTTTCTCAAAATAACTGTTCTTAATAAATATTTTTTTGCCCTTTATGAAACAAGCTGCACCTTTTTTTTGAAGTATTATCATTCCACTATTCAACATTTCAAACAGTTCAGCTGAAAGATTTGTCACTTTCACTTCGCTCTTTGAAATGTCGTTCAAGACTTTGCTTTGCTGATCTAAACACAAATTTACATAATTTTGAAATCCGCTCTGGTACGCTTCCACATCAATTTTTTTAAGCACGCTCTTGCTATATTCTAAAAAAACATCAAATACAAATCTCAGTAAGAAGGAGTGCTCATAAAGCCGTTCATATGAAACCTTATGCAGTGCCGCTCCATCTCTGAATCGAGCAAATTCCGTCTTCATACGTAAAACTATTTCATCATAGTGCTGGCAAAGCCACTTTATGAAGAAAAAATAAAATGTGGATAATGCCAGTGGGTTTTTTTGGCACTCGGTAAGCGATTGACTATTGATGGGATTGTCGAGTCTTAAAACCATCATTCTGCCGATGTCCGTTTTACTTTCTAAAAGGTATTCAGCGGTTACAATAATCTGACAGTTGTTTGCAAAGGTACTTCGAGCCGTAGTACGAGAGGAATTGTCAGAAAAATTGCGCAACAAATTCCTAACACGGTTTTCGTTTTGTTTCCGCTTTTTATTGTCAGGCTCTTTATAAAGGTCATCCAAAATAAAGGTGGAATCCTTTAAAATATCTGTAAGTTCCTCTATTTTATATTCACTACTGCTGACTCTTAGAATTGAAACACCAGAACTATTATGTATTTGACTTCGATTATAAATCTGCGTTAATTGCTTCACACATTCTGACTTTCTGTATTGCGTAGGTGCAACCACGCAAAGCAAGCACGAAGTATTTATGTCTGCATCCAGTATTATTTGCCTCATTGGACCGAGCAGTCCGGTTATAAATATAATCGGAGTAGCTGGTGCGTCTACATCCATCATCTTTAAAGCATGTTTTACAGAATCTACCTCTGAAAGATTTCTGTCAATTTCAAGATGGTATTTTTTTGACAAGATTTCTGCAATGGTAAAATTATCAATAGGTTCTATACTTAATATAGTATCTCCTGCACAATAAAAGTGCTTACCTTCTATGTTATGCCAGCCAAGCTTATCAAAAAATATTGCCAATTCCTTCTCTGCATTCTTAGATTGACTTTTTATATAGAATGCCATTTCCTTTGCAGCTGTTGATACAGTAGGAGAGAGAAGCAGCGAATCGTCAATACTGCTGTAATCAAATTTGTCAAGCTCTTTAACATCAATTTCTGCCGTTCTAATAAATTCAGGGTTATAAAATTTAAGGCAATATTTTTTTATACTTTTATTAGCAGAGGTATATGTGATAATCTTTTCCAATTTGGCATTGAAATTTGCTATTATAGTTTCTTTCCCGTTTTCATTGGTGCGAATGGTATTACCACTCGCACCGTCAACAGAATAGTTCATTTTGTGTCCTCCGCAGATAAAATCTCGCTTAAGATTTGTTTGCGGATAATGCTGTTGTCAGCCTCCGCCAACTTATACAGCATATCTTTATACGATGATTTTTGTATCTTCTGCACACCTGCCTCAACTAAATCAACCTTATCGGACAATTCCCTTTGTAGAATAAAATCAATAAACTTCCATGATTTTGTCAAAAATACAATGAGAGAAATTTACAAAACGTCAGCTGAGAAGATGCAAAATACACATTCCCAGCTGACGTTTTAAATGCTATATGCCTTTTTTATCTTTTGCTTGTTGCTTGTCCCTTTTCCACTCCTCAAACTCCCGCTTACCTTCCTCACTTTCAAAAAACTTCTGTATTTCAGGAAGTAGGCAGCGGGCAAGAGATTCAATTTCGTGCTGTGGTATGCCTGTTCCATAATCCTTTTGTTTCGCCATGCTGTCCTCCTTATTGCTATTCAATTTTCAAGGTTCAAAAGTTAAGTAATCTATCGATTCCCCCTATCGTTTCGGTTTTGTTGTTGCTTTTTCTGCAATTCATGCCTTACATCCTCCGGCAATGAGGATATAAAGCGGCGAAGCGATTTAATTTCGCCCTGCAATTTGTTGATTTCAAGCCGAGTTATAAACCTATGGTCATTTCCTTCTTTAGCCCTTTGAGCAAATTCCAATCTTTCTTTTTCCAAAAGGTTAATTGTACGCTGATACTTCTTAATTTGAGTTTCAAAATCCTCCATTGCAGGAAACCACCTATGGAGTAGTTCAATAACATGCTCCCGCTTTCTCTTGGCATTGATAGGATTCATATCCGAAAGCTCTTTTTGTATCTGCGTAGCTTGCTGTGTCAGATACACCGCCTGCTTGAATATTCTTGTAGGTATATGCCTACGACCTGTTTCCCTCGAAAGTTCGCCACGTTCTAAATCCGGATAGGACTTTACCATATGAGCATGAAATTCATCCTGCCACTTAGAAAGCTTGGCACGATTCCCGAGAATATTATTATAAATGTCAAGTTAAGATTCCACAATTCTGTGCAGTTAAGATTCCTCACTTTTATTCAATTTAAGTTTATCTTTAAT
>CAZRSG010000004.1:37556-38388 GCA_964602705.1 uncultured Oscillospiraceae bacterium | reverse complement strand
TTAAGAACATAGAACATACCCCTGTGAGGACAACCCGGGCACATTACAGGTGGTCTTACAGGAGATTCTTCTATAGGCTTTATCTTTTCATTATTTTTTTTATTGAGTATCTTTTCCTTTATAAGTTCTGTACTTAACTCACCTATAACAGGAAAGATATCCTTTCCTATCACATCACAGCCTAAAACTTTACAATGTTCTTCAATAAAAGGATCTAATTCTTCAACTATATATACTTTTTCTACTTGGTTTATAAATTCTTTTATAAGTTTATCGGGTAGGGGATTAATCATTCCAAGTTTTAAATATGAAGCATTTGTACCCAGAGCTTCTTTTGCATATTGATAAGCAACCCCACTTGTTATAATCCCAATTCTTTTATCTCCCCATTCAATTTTATTTAGATTACTTGTTTCTGAATAGCTTTTTAATTCATCCATCCTTTTTTCTACAAAGACATGTCTTTTCCTTGCCATTGCCGGCATCATTACATATTTTTGAGGATCTTTTTGGTACTTTTTTGTTTCTATTTCTTGTTTGATGCTATTTACAACCAGACTTTGTGAATGTGAAATTCTTGTTGAGAGCCTAACTATAACCGGGCTATCAAATTTTTCACTTATATCAAATGCCTTTATAGTAAAATCTTTTGCCTCTTGACTATCGGATGGTTCTAACATAACAACTTTTGAGGCTTTTGCATAATGCCTGCTGTCTTGCTCATTTTGTGAACTGTGCATACCTGGATCATCTGCAACAACAATAACTAAGCCTCCATTTACGCCTGTGTATGATGATGTAAATAATGGATCTGCCGCAACATTTAAACCAA
>CAZRSG010000004.1:14046-37546 GCA_964602705.1 uncultured Oscillospiraceae bacterium | reverse complement strand
GCACCTGTTATTGATGCCCCTATGGCTACTTCCAAAGCTACCTTTTCATTGGGTGCCCATTCCGTATATATATTATCATATTTAGCAATTTCTTCTGTTATTTCAGTACTTGGTGTGCCGGGATATGACGATACAACAGTAACACCTGCTTCATATGCCCCTCTTGCTATTGCCTGATTACCTAACATTAATTTTTTCATTTATATCGTAACCCCACCTTGTTTTAAAATTGTTAATTTATAAGCATTAAATTATTGGTCTTATTTTTAAAAAGTCCTATTTTAAAATTATATTTCTTTAAATCTTTTAAAGTTTATTTCTCATATCTACAACCCTTTTAGCTTTTCCTGTTGTTCTTTCGATACTTTTTGGTTCTACAAGTTTAATTTTTGCAGCTAAGCCTAATATATTATATAAATTATTTTTAATATCATTTTCTAACTTTTCTAATTCACTATATCTTTCAAGTAGGCTACCATCAATAACCTCAACAAAAACTTCCAAACTGTCAGTATATCCTTCTCTTTTAACAATTATTTGATAATGTGGGCTTATTTTATCCATGCCCACAAGAACACTTTCAATTTGAGAAGGAAAAACATTGACTCCTTTTATTATAAGCATATCATCAGATCTCCCCTGAACTTTTGCCATTCTTATATGAGTCCTACCACATTTACAAGGTTCATCTATAAGGTATGTTATATCTTTTGTTCTATATCTTAATAGTGGAAATCCTTCTTTTGTTATAGTTGTAATTACTAATTCACCTTTTTCACCATGTTTCAACACTTTTCCCGTATCCGGATTAATGATTTCAGGAATAAAGTGATCTTCGGCTATATGCATACCATTTTTATATATACACTCACCGGATACACCCGGTCCTATTAATTCACTCATTCCATAATTTTCAGTTGCACTTATATTCCAAACTTGCTCTATTTCTTGCCTCATTTCATTAGTACAACCCTCTCCCCCAAACAATCCTACCCGTAATTTTATATCTTCTTTCTTCATACCCATATCTCGAGCAACTTCCCACATATGAAGTGCATAAGAAGGTGTACTTACTAATAAGGTTGATCCAAAATCTTTCATAAGCATTATTTGCCTATTAGTATTACCACTTGAAAATGGTACTACTGTAGCACCAATCTTTTCCATGCCATAGTGTAATCCAAATGCTCCTGTAAAAAGTCCATATCCGAAAGAAATTTGTGCAATATCTTCTTTTTTACCTCCGGCAGAGGTTATTAAACGGGCAACTAAGTCTGCCCATGTATCTAAATCTTTTTTAGTATAACCTACAACAGTCGGTTTGCCGGTAGTTCCTGAGGATGCATGGAGCCTTACAATATCCCTCATTGGTCTTGCAAAGAGACCGTAAGGGTAAGTTGAGCGAATATCGTCCTTTGTTGTAAAGGGAATTTGATATAAATCTTCTATACTTGATATTTTATTGGGAGTAAGGTTTATATCATCCAATCTTTTTCTATAAAATGGAACATTATTATACACATTTTCAATAGTTTTTTTAAACCTTAAAAGTTGAACTTTTTTTATGTCTTCCCTTGGAAGGCATTCATTTTCTGACCAAAACATTTATACAAAATCCCCTCTCATTTTTCCCTTAACTTTTATTTTTTTATTAGAAAATATTTTTTCTAAATGTACCGTAGGTAATTTTGGAGTGACTAAACTAACGGTAACAATAGATATAACAGAAACTAACATTGCTAATATGCCAAATAAGGGTGCTTTTGCAGCATCCATGCTACTTGAGATTGCTAATATAATTGAAGTAAAAAAGCCTCCCAACATACCAGCCCATGCCCCTATTTTTGTTGCACCTTTCCAATACAGTCCTATTATATATGGTCCCATAAAAGAACCTGCAACAGTTCCCCATGAAAATGACATTAATACTAAAATTGCATTAGGTTTGTAAGCCACTATAAAGGATAATGCTATAAATAATAGGCATAATATTCTCATTAATAGGATAACTTTTTCTTTTTTTATATTGGGAAACAAATATCCTTGTACTAAATCAATAGCAATTGCCGAGCTTGATGTTAAAACAATTGATGCCAATGTAGACATAGATGCTGATAGAACTAAAAGTAAAATAACAAATAATATAGCTTCCGGAAGAGCTGTTTTTAAAAGTTCCGGCATTATAACATCAAAATTATTTTGTGGAACTGTATCAAAATATAAACGACCGAAAGAACCTACAAAATATGCACCTCCTGCTATTAACATGGCAAAAGCTGTTGACACTATTGTTGCTTTAGATATTGATTTCTCATCCTTAATAGCATAAAATTTATGAACCATTTGTGGCAAGGCCCAACTTCCAATACTTGTTAATAATATAAGTGATATTAAGGACCGCCAATTAGAACCAGCAAAAAAACTAACAAGGTTTTGTCCATCTTTAGGGATTTGTGAAAGCCTTAATATCCCATTTGATATTCCACCAACTGTAGGGTTATATATTACATAAAAAATCATTGCAATAACTCCTAAAATCATTATTATTCCTTGAATAAAATCTGAAATTGCAGTTGCTATATAACCACCTAAGGTTAGATAAATAGCAGTTAAAATTGCGATAAATAACATACAGTAAACATATTCAATATTAAAAATTGCTGTGAATAAATATCCTAATCCGGCATATACAGAAGCCGAATACGGAACTAAAAATATAAAAATTATAAGTGCAGAAACTACCTTCAATGCCTTACTATCATATCGTTTTTCAAATAATTCCGGCATAGTAGAAACATTTAATCTTTGTGTTATTTTTCTTGTTTTTTTAGCTAAAAATATCCAAGCAAATAAACTTCCCAAGATTGCATTTCCAATACCTACCCATATGCCGGAAATTCCAAAAGTCCAACCGGTTTTACCGGCATATCCTATAAATAGGACTGCAGAAAAATATGTTGTTCCATATGCAAAAGCTGATATCCAAGGACCAGCCTTATTACCACCTAAAAAAAAGTCCTGCACTGTATTGATTTTTTTTGAACTAAAAATTCCTATTACAAGCATAATTATTACATATATTAATACAAATATAATACCTAACATTCTACCGTCCTCCCATACTACTTTTCATTTGTTTTTAAATTTCATTTAAGTTACTATAATATATAATACATCATTTTGTTTAAAAAATAAAGCATAATTTTATAAAAAGACTCTTTTATATCCCTTTTTGCCACATTTTCAGATGCAATAAGTTTTATTTCCCCAAAATGTTTATTATTTAGAAGTATTTCTATACCAGCATATTCTTCACCCTGAATGATTGGAGCATTTATTGAATCCGGTACCTTATAATTTAAACTTATATTTTCCTTTCCTGTTTTTTTAAATGGTATATAATAATCTGAATTAGCTAATAAAGATATTCGATTTTGTCTTCCTTTTCTTACATGAACTGTTTTCATTAATTGACCCTTAGAGCATATATCTTTAATTTCATAATTATCTAAAACATAATTAATGGTATCCATATGTCGGTTAAAATCATTCTTCTTTGTAAATGTTATAACAGTAAATTTAAAATCTTTTTCTTCTTTAAATGATATTATTATATTACCGGTATAATTCCTATTATGCATTCTAATTGTATCTTTATTTTCTAATTTATTATTATTTTTTATTATTTTGTTATAAGTGTGACCATGCCATGGAAGTTCCCAAATAGGTGTTTGAATAATTTCCTTAAATTTTTCTTTTTTTATTGCATAATTAGCAATTAGTGATAAATCATGTACCGTACTAATATGCTTATCTTGAATTAAGCCATGAGGGTTTTTAAAGTTAGTATTATTTGCACCTATTTGTTTAGCTTTATCGGTCATCATATGAGCAAATTCATCCACACTACCTGCAATATGTTCGGCTATTGCAACAGCCGCATCATTAGCCTCCGAAAGCATAAGTGCATATAGTAAATTTTCCATTGTTTGTTTTTCCCCTGCTTCTAACCATATAGAGGGTCCCTCTGTCCTTGCTGCCTTATCACTAATGTTTACAAGTTCAGATAAATTGCAATATTCTAATACTAAAATTGCGGTCATTATCTTTGTCGCATTATCAATAGGAATTACTTCTGTAGAATTTTCTTCGTATAATATTCTTTTTGTGGTATTATCAATAGCAATAATAGATGTATTATTTAATTCTGAGGATGTAATCTTAATATTTAAGTTGAAACTCAAGAAAAATAAAATTAAAAGAAATGTTACTAATGGATTCCTTTTCATAAAAATATCACCTGCCCATATATGTATAATCACTTTAATAATATATGAACAGGTATTTATTTTATGATTATTTATTCGTTTTCAATTTCTGTTGTTGTGTTGCTTCCGGATTCAGTTTTTTCTGCTTTCTTTTTTACACTTATTTTTTTTCTTATTGATTCATTAACCTTTTCAATAAGATTGGGTACTAAGTCTAATACTTTATCAAGAGAGGAATTGCTATCTATAGGAAGTAGTTTTATTTGCCCCTGCCCTACTACCATAAATGCAACTGGGTTAATAGATACTCCGGCTCCACTACCACCACCAAAGGGTAATCTTGTAGCTTCATTTTCTTTACTTTCTTTTAAGTCTTTAAATGAACCTTTAAATTCAGAACCGCCTGCTGCAAAACCAAAGGATACCTTTGATATAGGAATTATAACAGTACCATCAGGGGTTTCTACAGCATCGCCTACTATTGTATTAACATCTACCATTTCCTTGATACTTTCCATTGTTGTGCCCATTAATCCTTCTATTGGATGCTCAGTCAATTATATCACCACCTTGTATAATATAGTTATAATTTATTCACAGCCTTATAGCTGAAACAATTATCCAGTTTTTTCAAGTATAACTTTTAGGCATAAGAAAACATTAATTTTTTTATATAATTTTTTAAAGTATGATAAATTATTATACATAGTATTATAATAATATTTACTGTTCTAAATGTAAATATACCTCCCAATACTATATCTAATTTAAATTTATTAAAGTTAGGTTGAATTTCAATATCTATGTTTTTAATATTTATATTATTGTTTAATACTGATAATAAATTGTAAGTTGTTCCCCATACAAGCCCACTTGTTATTCCTGTTACTGCAGCATCATCTATTCCAAAATCAATCTTTACAATAATTAATTCTAATATTATTTTTTTCTTTATATAACTTGTACTTGCAGAAAATGTATCCTTTATTATATTATAAATCAAATGTATTTTTTTAAGATTGTCTTCTAAGGATAGGGTGTCAGGGCTTTTCTTTTTTATTTTCTTTTTAACTTTACTTTTTTTGATTACCTTTATAGACTTTTCTTTAACTTGTTTACTTAAAGCAATTGTTTTATTAAATCTAATTAAATTATTTAAAATAGAAACTTTTAATAATAATAAATTACTTTTATTTTTTTTAATATACCTAATATCTATGGATACCTTTACAAATATTAAAAAAAGTAAAAGTATTAATAAGATTTTTAAGGTTATCATTAAAAGCACCTCTTTTAATAAAGTAAATTTGTATTAATAAAACAATTTCAATTAAAAGCCTATTGAATTTTACTATTATCTTTTTCTTGAATATTAATATCCGGTAAGTCTTCTATATTTTTTAAACCGAAACAACGTAAGAAGTCTCTCGTTGTACCATATATTATTGGTCTTCCTATAGTGTCTAACCTACCCACTTCTTCTATTAATCCTTTTATAACTAAGTTATTTACAATACTATCCGAATTAATACCTCTAATAGATTCAATATCACTCCTTGTTACAGGTTGATTATATGCTATTATTGCTAAGGTTTCAAGTGCAGCAACTGATAATTCTTTTTGGTGCTGGGGTTCAATAAGTTTTTTTACATAGGTATGATATTCAGCCCTTGTACATAACTGATAGCAATTTTCTATTTCAATTATTTGAAAACCTCGTCTTTCATAATTATAGGTATCAATCATTCGTTTAATTACTGATTGTATTGTTTTCTTATCTATTTCTATAATTTCAGAAAGAGTATTTATTGAAACTTCATCCCCTGCCGCAAAAAGTATTGCTTCAATAATTGCTTCCAACTCTTTAATTTCCATATGTATCACCATTCTTAGTATTATTTATCCTTAAAAGTATCTTATTATTTGCCTTATTCTTTTGTACAATTATCTTTTTAAATCTTATCAGTTCAAGCAAGGCTAAAAAATTTGCAACAAGTTCTTCCTTATTATTTAGTCCTTTAAATAAGTCTATAAAGTTTATTTCTTTATTTGCAATTATATTTTTTAATATTTCTGCCGATTTCTTTTTAATTGATATTTTATCCCTTTTAATTTTAACTATAATTTTTTCCTTTTTGTTGTTTGAGTATATAGGGCTTTTTAAGATAAGCCTATTAAATACTTGCATTAGGTCATTAATAGATACATCTAAGTATCTTGAAATATCATATTTTATATCAATTGGTTCAGCATGTTTATAATAAATGTTTTTATACTTTTTTTCTTTTTGTTTTAATAATAAAGAAACTTCTTTGTATTGTTTATATTCAATAAGCCGTTCGACTAATTCAGAACGTGGATCAAAATCAGAATCAGATTCTTCCGATTCTGTATGTATAGGTAATAACATTTTTGATTTTATATAAAGTAACCGTGCAGCCATAACTATAAATTCACTTGCAATTTCCAAATTTAATGTTTTCATATTATTTAAGTGTCTTATATATTGATTTGTTATTTCCGAAATTGGAATATCATATATGTCTACTTTATTTTTTTTAATTAAATGCAAAAGTAAATCTAAAGGACCTTCATAAACTTTCAGTTTAAGAGATAACTTATCCATAGATTACCACCCCATAATTTTTAATATCAAACAAAGTTTGTTATTTTCATTAGAACGGTATTAATAATTTTGTAATTAATAATAAAAAAGCCACTACACTATTTGAAAAAATATTCAATATCTTATGCAAAAATCCGGTAAAAAGTAGTAACAATAATATAATTTGCCCATACCGTTCATATTTAATTATATTATATTGCCATCTATTCGGGAAAAAAGATATAAAAATTTTAGAACCATCTAATGGAGGTATAGGTATTAAATTAAAAACAGCTAACCATACATTATACATAACAATTAAAAAAAGCATTAATTGCATATAGCTATATATATTAGCCCCTAAAATATTTACATCAAAAATTTTAGAAATAAATAAAACGAGGAAGGCTATAATCAGATTAGTAAGCGGACCTGCTAAACCTACAAGTGCAATCCCTTTTTTAGGATTTTTATAATAAGCAGGATTTATAGGTACAGGTTTTGCCCAACCATAACCAATGAATAATAAAGCTATTGCACCAAGTGGATCAAGGTGTTTTAATGGGTTAAGTGTTAATCGTCCATATTGTTTCGGGGTCGGATCCCCAAGTCGATGTGATACATAACCGTGTGCAAATTCATGGAATGTAATTGCCAAAAGTAGTGCAGGCATACTAAATAATAATCTTTCTATAGATAATCCACCAAACAAAAAACCACTTCCAATCATAATTTAAGACTTTATTTATAAGTTAATTTTAACTTTCTGCCTTATAGATATATTATAGCTATTATAAGACAGTATGTCTACCACTTTATTTTAACTTGCTATCAAGTTAAAAATTTAAGTCTATATTTTAATATATATCGTTTCTTATAATATCTTCATAGCTTTCCCTTTTAACTATTACCTTTGCTTGTCCATCTTTAATCATTACAACTGGTGGCTTTGGAATCCTGTTGTAATTACTTGACATTGAATAATTATATCCACCCGTAGCAAGTACAGCAATATAATCACCCGATTTTACATCTGCCAGGTTAATGTTTTCAGCTAATATATCACCTGATTCACAACACTTGCCGGCAATAGTTACTTTATCAGTCTTAGGTGCAAGCGGATTATTTATAAGTATAACATCATATTCAGATTGATAAAGTATATATCTTGGATTATCAGTCATACCACCATCGACACATACATATTTTCTTATACCGGGTATATCTTTTATTGCACCTACTGTATATATAGTTATTCCGGCAGAAGCAACAATTGAGCGTCCCGGTTCAATTAAAATATGTGGTAAATTAATATTTTCTCTTTTTGCAATTTCTTTAACTACTTCAGAAACTGATTTAAGATATTGTGGATATGGAACTGGTTTTTGATCTTCTGTATATTTTATACCAAAACCCCCACCTAAATTTAATTCATGTATTTGTAGATTTAGTTTATTTTTAAGATCAACAATAAAATTCATCATAAGCTTAGCTGTTTCAATAAAAGGTTCTACATCAAATATTTGTGAACCAATATGGCAGTGGATCCCAACTACATCAATGTTGGAAAGGGTTATAGCATACTTGATAGTATTTAAGGCTTCTCCATTTTCAAGTGCCACACCAAATTTTGAATCTATTTGTCCTGTCTTTATATAGGCATGAGTATGTGCTTCAATACCGGGTTTAATTCTAAACAAAGCTTTAATTTTTTTATTTTTCTTTTGTCCAAGTTGATTTAACATGTCTAATTCATAAATATTATCAACAACAATCCTACCTATATTATTGTTTATGGCTAATTCTAATTCTTCATATGTTTTATTATTACCATGGAAATAAATTTTTTCGACAGGAAAGTCTGCTTTTAATGCTGTATATATTTCTCCCCCGGATACAACATCTAAGCCTAAGCCTTCTTCTTTTGCTATTTTACACATATATATAGTTGAAAAAGCCTTCCCGGCATATAAAACAAGACCTTTTCCATTATAATATCTATTTATCGAATCTTTGTAGATTTTGCAGTTTTTTCTAATAAGATTTTCATCCATAAGATATAAAGGTGTACCATATTTTTTTGCCAGGTCAACACAGTCAAGGCCTGCAAATTCAAGATGATTCTTATGATTAACTTTTAAATTTTCTGATATAAACACATACTGCACCACCTTTTGTAAATTCGAAAAAATTTTAACATACTTTTATATGAGTGTCAAGTAGTGGGCATATATATCTTATCACTTATTAAAATAGATTTTTAATTTTTTTTATAAAGTAATTATAAATAATAACATTTTTATATCCTAATATAAGAGTTAAATAGCAAAATAAAATCCCTATACAAATTTTTCTAAAAAGTTGTATAGGGATTTTATTATTAGGTTGCCTTTAAATTACTATTTTTATAAGTAGTTTATGGGATAATATAGTTAACTTATTTAAACCATTCCAAAATCAAAGTTTTAAATGCCTTACCAATATTTATCTTTTTTACTTCTTTTTCAGCGACAATATCTACTTTACCTATTTCCTCTTTATCTAATGTATATATAATCTCACCAATTTTTTGCCCTTGTTTTACCGGTGCGGATATTTTATTATCTATAATTATTTGCTTGTCTACACTTTCACGTTTATCTTTTTTTATTAAAAAGTTATAATCTGATTCTGTTATTAGGGCAACTTTATCTGCCATACCTTTTACAACTTCAATTTCTCCTACTACTTCACCTTTTACAGTTGCCCCTATAATTGCGTAATTTGCAAAACCATAATCCAATAGTTTACTTGCTGAATTAAATCGATTGCTACTTGTTGGAGCTGCCATGATTACAGAAATTAATTGCATGTTATCTCTTTTGGCTGTGGCAGATAGACAGTATAAGGCCTTACTCGTTGAACCGGTTTTAAGTCCATTTGCTCCCTTATAAAACCTTACCAGTCTATTTGTGTTGTTTAAACCGGTTTCTCCTCCACGTAAAGAATCAATCCATATAGAGGTGTAATCAAAAATCTTGGGGTATTTTAATAATTCTTTTGACATTATTGCAATGTCATATGCACTGGTATAGTGACCATCTGCATCTAAACCATGAGAATTTATAAAGTTAGTATCATTCATCCCTAATTCTTTAGCTTTTTTATTCATATTATTTACAAAAGTGCTTTCATTTCCATCTATGTGTTCTGCTATAGCTACAGAAGCATCATTTGCAGAATTAACAGCTATTGCCTTTAATAGGTCATGTACTGACATTTGTTCATCCGGTTCTAACCATATTTGTGTTCCACCCATACCGGATGCATGTTCACTACATACAACCATATCATTATACGATATTTTTTTGTTTTCTATGGCTGACATTGTAAGAAGCATTGTCATTATTTTAGTAATACTTGCCGGTGGTAGTTTTTCATGACTATTACTTTCATATAAGATTTCACCGGTATTTGCTTCCATTAATATTGCAGACTGTGCCTGTATATCAAAAGTTTGTTCGGATGATGCTTTTGCTATTAATGACATATTCAAGGGATTTAAAAATAATAATAAACATATTATAAAAACTAAGTTTATATTTTTTTTCATAAATATAACCTCCCGGGTTTTATTCTTAGTTTATGTTATGCTATTATTCGAATTCTTATTCCCTGAATTTTTTTAAGATATGATTTCTTTATAAATAAGCTTATTTGTTTGGACCTTTAATCCAGATATATTAAATGATGAAAGAATTAGTTTATTTATATCATCAAAATTATCTAATTTATTTATATGTATAATTGCTAAGGTTTCACCAATATTTACCTTATCCCCTATCTTTTTATTTAAAACAATACCTGCACCTAAATCAATGATTGACTCTATTGTCTCCCTACCTGCCCCTGCAATTAGTGCTGCCTTGCCAATATCTTCGGTATTTATGGATTTAATATATCCCTTACTTATACTTTCTATTTTTAATTTATATTTTGTTGTAGGCAAAATATTATAGTTATCAATTATTCTAATATCTCCACCTTGAATAGCAAGTAAATTTTTAAATTTATTTAATGCCTCCCCTGAAGAAAGTTTGTCTTTTAAAATATTTTTTGCCTCTTCTTTATTAATACATTTTTCTGCTAATAATAACATGTGTGAACCTAAGGTCATACATAGGTCTATTAAGTCTTGAGGACCACGTCCTTTAAGTGTTTCTATTGCCTCTATAACTTCCAATGAATTACCTATATTATAGCCTAAAGGTTGGTTCATATCACTTATTATAGCCGATGTTTTTAAATTTAATGACTCTGCTATAGTAAGCATTTCTTTTGCTAAGGATAATCCTGTATCAAAATCTTTCATAAATGCCCCATTGCCAACTTTAACATCAAGTACTATGGCATCAGCTCCGGAAGCAATCTTTTTACTCATTATACTACTTGCAATAAGGGGAATATTATTAACTGTAGCAGTTACATCTCTTAAAGCGTATAATTTTTTATCTGCCGGCACCAAGTTGTTTGTTTGTCCCGTAATTGCAAGTCCAATTGTTTTAATATTATTTATAAATTCAGAATTATTTAATTGGCTATTAAAGCCGGGAATAGATTCTAACTTATCAATTGTGCCACCAGTATAGCCAAGCCCTCTGCCTGCCATTTTAGCTATCGGAACACCGGCAGCAGCGACAAGGGGTACTAATACTAAACTTGTTTTATCCCCTATACCTCCGGTGCTATGCTTATCAACCTTAATCCCCTTAATATTTGATAGGTTCAGTCTCTCACCAGAATTAACCATAGCCATGGTTAGGGCAGCTGTTTCTTCTTTTTTCATTCCATTTATAAAAATAGCCATAAGTAAGGCAGATGATTGATAATCAGGAATTAAACCTTTTATATAATTTGTTATCCAAAAGGTTATTTCATCTTTATTAAGTGATTTACCGTCTCTTTTTTTTGCTATTATATCGTACATCTTCAACTTAATCATCTCCATTTTTTTAAGGGACATGCACTTTATGCCCTGGGATGAGCCTTTTGGTATACATCCTTAATCTTGTTTTTAGTAAGCTGCATATATATTTGTGTTGATGAAATATCAGAATGACCAAGCATTTCTTGTATAGATTTTAAATCTGCACCATTATCTAAAAGATGTGTTGCAAAAGAGTGGCGTAATGTATGGGGTGTAATATCTTTCTTTATTTTGGCTTGTTTTTTATATGCCTTTATAATCTTCCAAAAACCCTGCCGTGTTAACCGTTTTCCATTACAATTTACAAATAAGGCTATTTCTTTTGAATTTTGAATCATTATTTCCCTAACTTTTAATATATAATACTGAACAGCATTAATAGCCATTGTACCTAATGGAATAACTCTTTCCCTACTTCCCTTATTACAATTAATAAAAGCCATATCTAAATTGACATCTTCAATATCCAATGATATAAGCTCGGAAACCCTTATGCCTGTTGCATATAATAATTCTAACATTGCCTTATCCCTATGTCCTTTTAAGTCTGTACAATTAGGTTGTTCTAATAGCAATTCAACTTCCTCTGTAGATAGTATTTGTGGCAACTTTTTTTCTACCTTGGGTGTTTCTAAATTTTCTGTAGGATTATTTTTTATCATATTAAGTTTATTTAAATATTGATAAAATGAACGGAGCGATGCTAAACTTCGAGATATAGTAGATGTTGCCCTACCCTTTTTTTGCAAATACATTAGGTATGTAATTATTGTTGTCTCATTTGTTTTTGCAAAGTTTTTAATATTTAGTCTTTCTAAGTAGGCTAAATATTGTAGGATATCTCTTCGGTAAGATTGCATTGTATTATTTGATAATCCTTTTTCATTTTCTAAAAAATTAATATAATTTTGAACAAGAACTTGCATTTAAAAATGTCTCCTCCACAATTTAGTGAATACCTTTATTTATTAAAAATTCTACAAAACTATTAAAAGTCCTGCAAAAAGTTACAAAAAATCAACAATATTAACCCAACTAATCAATTAAAATGAAGATTATTAAATTTATTTTACTCTGCCAATAATGCTTTTAATTAATATCGGTGAAATATAGGCTTCTATAAGTCCACCTATTACTAAAACAAATAATAATAATAAAATTGCAGTACTATATGTAATAAAGGCTGTTTTCAAATCACTATGTATATGTCTTTTAATACTTTTAAATAATAAAATTGAAAACTTAATACATATAACACCTATGATAATGTAACAAGGAATAATTATAAGGTTTTGCGGAAATATGCCAAGAAATGCAAATAACAAACCTTTAAAATTGAGGTTTTGAATGATAACTGCAACCGTGAAACCCGTAACAAAACCTTTTATTCCGATTATTATTAAAATAAATGGTATACCTATTACAGTAATACCCAGAACCCATAAGAGTATTACTGTTTTCATATTATTAAAAATAGAAAGATTAAATAATTCTACATTATTAATGCTTTGAACACCCAAAATATTAATAAATTCTTGTAAATAAGTTGCCAATTCTTTACTTTGTTCCAAATTTAATGTGTTAACAGTAAATGCACCTGTACATATTCCTATAGTAAAAGACAATGTTACAATAATATATAGGGATAAATTATTTATAAAATGTTTTTTTACTATATTTTTTACTGTAGTAGACATTTACTTCCCTCCAATACCTTACATAAAAGTTTATGCTGATATTGGATAAAAAATTACATGTATTTTTCTTTAATTTCTATAGCTTTTTTTGTACATTCTTGCATAGCCTTCATTAATGATGCCCTAAATCCTGTCCTTTCAAGATGGTAAACAGCATTAATAGTAGTCCCTCCGGGTGAACATACTGCATCTTTTAATTCTCCGGGATGTTTGTTTGTTTCAAGAACCATCTTTGCTGAACCTAATATAGACTGTGCAGCTAATTTGTATGATAATGATCGTGTTAAACCACTTCTAACACCTGCATCAGCCATAGCTTCTATCATCATATATACATATGCAGGACTACTTCCGTTTATAGCAACAATTTGCTCCATATATTTTTCACCTATCAATTCTACTTTACCAACACATTCAAAGATAAATCTTGCTATATCAGCATCATGTGTTGTTGTAGGTGGTTTATAAGCTATTACGGTCATTCCTTCCCCCACCAAGGCAGGTGTATTAGGCATTACCCTAATTACTTTAATATCTTGATTAAAAAATTTCTTTATGTAACTAATACTTATTCCTGCTGCAATTGATATAAAGACCTTTTCTTGTAAGTTGCTAATTTGAGATATTTCTTCCAAAACCATTTTATATACATTAGGTTTAATAGCTAATACTATTATATCACAATTTTCTACAATATAGCAATTATTTCTACATATTTTTATTCCAAGTTTTTTAAAATTTAATAACTTGCTTTCATCAATATCACTTATACTTATATTATTATCTTTTACAGTTTGACTTTTTAATATGCCTGTAATTAAGGCATTAGCCATATTACCTGCCCCTATAAATCCGACTTTTGCATTCCTAATCATTTTTAAAGAACCTCCTTTTATTATTTTTATCTTAAGCATATGTTTATTATTTAAATATTCAAATCTATACTTTTAGACTAAAGTCTATACCTATTAAATGCTTATTTTTTAAAATGATTGGTTCAATATAATCTTTTAAAAATTCCTCAACTTGTTTTGGTGCTCTTCCAATAAAATTTTTAGCATTTAAAATACCTTTTAATTCTTCTAAAGATAATTTAAAAGCTTTATCTCCTGCAATTCTTTCTATTAAATCATTGGCTTTACCCTCTTCTTTTACTTTTTTTGCAGCATCCATGGAGTGAATTCTTATTCGTTCATGAAGGTCTTGACGATCACCACCCTTTAATACAGCACTCATCATAATATTTTCACTTGCCATAAAAGGCAATTCATTATTAATGTGTTGGTCTATTACCTTTGGATACACTATAAAGCCATTAGCAATATTTAAGTATATATTAAGTATTGCATCAACAGCCAGAAATGATTCCGGAATACAAATACGCCTATTAGCAGAATCATCTAAGGTTCTTTCAAACCATTGTGTAGATGATGTAATAGCAGGATTTAAACTGCTAACAATAACATATCTTGCTAATGCTGATATACGCTCACTTCTCATAGGATTTCTTTTATATGCCATTGCAGATGAGCCTATTTGTTTTTCTTCAAAAGGTTCTTCAATTTCTTTTAAATGTTGTAATAAACGCATATCATTACTAAATTTATAGGCACTTTGAGCCAGTCCACTTAAAAGATTTAAAATTTGGCTATCTAATTTTCTTGAATAAGTTTGCCCTGACACGGGAAATACATCTTTATAACCCATCTTTCGGGCTATGATTTTATCCATTTGTCTTACTTTATTATCCTGCCCTTGAAATAATTCTAAAAAGCTGGCTTGTGTTCCTGTTGTACCTTTAGAACCTAATAGCTTTATTTTTAAAATATTATAATCAATATCTTCTAAATCCATAAATAAATCATGTATCCATAAGCATGCTCTTTTACCAACCGTCGTTAACTGGGCAGGTTGCAAATGTGTAAATCCTAATGTTGGAGTATCTTTATATTTTATAGCAAAATCAGCTAAAGAATGAATAACATTAATTAGTTTTTTTCTAATTAACTTTAGGGCTTGGGTCATAATAATAATATCAGTATTATCACCTACGTAACATGAAGTTGCACCAAGATGTATTATTGGTTTTGCTTTAGGGCATTGTTGACCATATGCAAAAACATGTGCCATTACATCATGTCTTACCTCTGCCTCCCTTTTTATAGCTATATCATAATTAATATTATCTTGAAACTTTTTTAATTCACTTATTTGTTCATCTGTTATATTTAAACCAAGCTCTTTTTGTGCTTCAGCTAAAGCAATCCAAAGTTTTCTCCATGTTTTAAACTTCATATCCGGAGAAAAAATGTATTGCATTTCCTTACTTGAATAGCGAGAGATTAATGGATTTTCATATGTATGCTTCAATATAATTCTTCCTTCCATAATTCTTTTATTGTGCTTATTGTATCATATATTTATAGCAAATAAAACAAGACCTACTAAAATTTTATTTAATAGTAGGTCTTGTAAAGTACCTATAATTTCTTTTAAGCCTTAAAATATAAATGTTAAGTGTCTGCAACCATATATATTTAATAAACAGATTTTTATTTTATAAAATCTTCTAATCTATCTAAACCTTCTACAATATTATCCATCGAAGTAGCATAGGATAACCGCATATAATTACTTGCATCAAATCCTGTCCCCGGAACTAATGCTACATTTATCTTTTCTAAGATATATTCTGCAAATTCATCAGATGTTTTAATAATCTTACCATGTATTTCTTTATTTAATATATCTTTTATGTTCATCATTATATAAAAGGCACCTTTTGGCATTAAACACGATAGATTTTCTATTTTATTTATTCTATTATACATATAATTTCTTCTTTCAATAAAAGCATTTTTCATTACATCGACACAATTTTGAGAGCCCTCCAGTGCCGCAATTGTAGCAACTTGTGCAATCGAATTAGGGTTAGATGTAGCATGGCTTTGAACATTGGACATAACCTTAGCTATTGTTTTATTGGATGCTGAATATCCTATTCTCCAACCTGTCATGGCATAGGTTTTAGATACTCCATTAATTACTATTGTTAAATCTTTAATTTCATCACCAAGTGAAGCTATGCTTATATGTTGCATATCATCATAAATTAATTTTTCGTAAATTTCATCAGAAATTACATATATGTTATTTTTAATAGCTAAGTCTGCAATTTCTTCAAGTTCTTGCCTTGAATAAACCATTCCTGTAGGGTTATTGGGACTATTTATGATTATAGCTTTTGTACGTTTACTTATAGCATTTTTTAAATTTTCTTTTGTTAATTTAAAATGCTCTTTTTCAGTGGTTTTAGCAAAAACAGGGGTGGCTCCTGATAGTTTTACCATTTCGCTATAACTAACCCAAAATGGTGTTGGAATTATAACCTCATCTCCTATATTACAAATTGCTGTAAAAGCATTCATTAATGAGTGTTTGGCTCCATTGCTTACAACTATTTGGTCAGGTAAATAATTAAGTGCATTATCCCTATTAAATTTTTTACAAATAGCATCTTTAAGTTGCAGCATACCTGCAGCCGGAGTATATTTTGTAAATCCATCATTAATTGCCTTAATTGCAGCATCTTTTATATGTGAAGGTGTATCAAAGTCAGGTTCACCTGCCCCAAAACCAACAACTCCTATACCATTAGCCTTCATTTCTTTTATTTTTGCATCAATAGTTAAAGTAGGTGAAGCTCCTATTGATAATGCCTTTGATGATAAACTCATTTTAAAAACCCTCCATTTACTATATTAAATATTCCAAGATTTATGAATTTTAAAAGTCAATATCTTCCACTTTCAATAAATTTATATATATATAATACAATATATTTTAATAATATGCAAGATTATAATCATAAAATTTCATAAAACAAAAAATTCATAAGATATTTTTTATTATCCTCAAAAAGTTTTTTGATGCAATATTTTCTACTTGTGTTTCGGTATAATTTAAGCTTAATAGGGTATTAAAAATATTATATACATCTTGGACACCTTTTATTTTATCCGGGCTTTTATCTATACCATCAAAATCACTACCCAAACCAATATTTTTTTCACCACCTAAACTCATAAAATATTCAATATGTTTTACTATATCATTTATAGTTGCTTGACCTGAATTTGTTAGAAAGGGCGGGTTAAAATTAATCCCTACTACCCCTTTGTTTATTATTATAGACTTGAATTGCTGGTCTGTAATATTCCTTTCATTATTACAGATAGTAAATGAATTTGAATGAGATAGGATAAGTGGTGCTTTACTTATATTAATTGTATCCCAAAATCCCTTTTCTGATATATGTGATAAATCTATTAGCATATTAAGTTTATTCATTTCCTTTACAAGCTTAATTCCAAAAGGGCTTAGTCCCTTATCAATAGATTTATATTTTATTCCATAGGCTATTTCATTTTTATTATTCCAAGTTAGGCATATGCTTCTAACTCCTAACTCATATAATAAATTTAAATTTTCAATATTACCTTCTAATGCTTCGCCACCTTCAATAGATAAAATTGCAGCTGCTTTACCAGCTTTTCTTGCCTTTATAAGTTGGTCGTATGTCCTTATGTGGCAAATATACTTCTTGTTTTCTTTTATCATTTTATTAAAAAAACTTATTATTTCTAAGGTTTGTTTTAGTGGTTTATATGGCATATATTCAGGATTAATCCAAATAGCAAACATTTGTATATAATTTTTATATTTATTTATTCTCTCAATATCAATATGACCATTATTTTTTCTTAATGATTGTCTCTTATCAAATATTCGTGTTATGGTATCACAATGACCATCAAATATCATTATATCTTTCATATAAACAAAACCCTTCACTTTGTTAAGCCACTTATTAATTTTTAATATAATATAAAATTATAGCTTTATATTATATTAAGAATTAAAAGCATTTTTTATTATTCTTATCCACTTTGTAGTGGGTTTATGTTTATTTTCAATAATAATTTCAATAACATCAAATCGGACATTTGCATCTAAAGATTTGTTCATAAGATAATATTTGGCTACTTGAATAATTTTTTGTTGTTTGTAATAATTTACGGCTTCGGAAGGCATACCATATTTTGTGCTTTTTCTTGTTTTAACCTCAACAAAGACTAAGTAATCACCATCTTTAGCTATTATATCAATTTCTCCAAGTTTACATTTAAAATTGTTTTCTATTATTTTATATTTATTTTTTTTAAGAAATTTTGTTGCAATATCTTCCCCTATACTACCTATAACTTTATTATAGTTTTTCAAGATAACACTCCTAATATTTAACTTAATTTATCTAAGTCTCCTATAAATAATAATATGCTTGCTACAATATCATAAAGTTCTGTCGGGATTTCATCTCCAATATTGAGCATATTTAAGATTTTGGCAAGTTCAGGATTTTCTTCTATATGGATACCCTTTTCTATAGCCTTATTTATGATAGCTTTTGCTATTTCCCCCTTACCTAAGGCTATAAGCTTGGGTGCTGAATCTATTTCCGGTTCATATTTTAATGCTGCCGCTTGTTTAATTTCTTCTTTCTTATTTTTCATAATATTTTACACCTTCATATCAATAGAATAGATTTTTTTATTGTTTGATTTTGTAATTATATCACTTATATTTAAAATATTAATATCTTGTATATTTTCTTTGTAAGTTACTTCGTTAAGCCTATAGCCATATGCGTCAAGTGTGGTATTTAATAATATAAGATTAGATTTTATTAAGCTTGTTACTTTTTTGTTTTCAAGATAAAATTTACAGTTTATATCTTTTTGCTTAATATTTATAAGTGTTTGTATTGTACCTAAACGTGAAGTTTCTATAGATAAAAATACACTAAGATTAGAAGGGTTAAATTTATTTTTATTATGGGAGTTTTTTAATATGTATAAATCAGCACTTGTATTATAATTATTGATATTAAGAGGTATTTGTAGCAGATAAAAAGACTTATTTATTTGTGACATAAAAAGCATATCTTCTTTAATATTTGTAACTAAATCTACAAATTGTTTTTTATCAATTATACTTATATCATTAAGTTTATGTTCTATACTTTCTAATTCACTTATTAGTTTAGCTATTAGTTTTGTAGGGTTTATTTCCTCAGCTAATTCATCTGGTTTGTTTACATTAATTTTATTAAAAATTTTATCTATAGATTCTTTTATTGTTTTAATATTATTTTCAAGCAAATTACTTATATCTAATATATATTTATCTTGTATTAAATTGTTTGTAGGCTTATCAAAGTTATTATCTAATTTTGAATTTATTTTACTATATATTAATTTTATTAATTCTTGTATAGGCAATGTCTGATCTTCTATATTATGCAAATCGCTTTTAAAGATGTTTTCTACAATATTATTTAATAATGTATCAAATCTATTATTATCTTCTTGCCTGTAATTGCTTTTATCTATATCAATTTTATTGGATGCAATAAAATTTGTATCTAAAGGCTTTTCCTTATCTTCAATTAACATTTGTTGTTGAATTTCTTGATCATCCATATCTTCATAAACTTCTAATGGGTTACTTTTCCCATTATTATTTATAGTATCAAACTTTTCTGAGGAAATATCTTTTTTATCAGTCTTATTTGAAATAGTATTTATAATAGTGCTTAAGGTATCCTCCAAAAAAGTTAATTTTTCTAATAATAAATCCAACTTATTTCCAAGTAAATTGTTTTTACTTATATGATTATTTAAAATTGTAATACTTTCTTCTGAAATTGGTAGTTTATTGGCTATCAAAAAAATAAGTTTATCTGTTGTTAGATCTTCATATTCATTAAGTAAATTAAAAGCATTTTGAAGGCTTTCTTTTGTAACAGGTATTTCATTGTTTATCATAGCTTGTACAAGGTCTAAATTTTTTTCATCCGGTAAATAATTTAAATTAATTAGGTGTTCTTTAATATTTGTTACTTGACTTTCAATATTTATGTTTTCTTCTAAAATCTGAACATAAACTTGTGATGAAGTTTTATTTTTTATAATTATTTTTAAAAAATCACCAATATTAATATCAATAGGATTTTTGCTTTTTGCATTTAAAATTCTTCCGTCTTCTAATTTTATTACAATCTTATTTTTTGATAACTCTATAACTTCTACACCCAATATATCTCCAACCGATATATCATCAAGGACCTTGTCGGTGGGTATATTAACAGAATTGTTAGCTTGAGGTAAAAAATTTACACTATTAAGTTTCATACAATATTCCCCCTTATTTAAAGCATAGTTTGCTTTATAATTTTTTTAGTGAAACTTCTTCTGTGTATAGGGCATAGTCCATAATATCTTATAGCTTCAATATGTTCTTTACTGCCATAACCTTTATGTTTAGAAAAATTATATTCCGGATAAACCTTATCCATATCTTTCATATAGTTATCCCTTGATACCTTAGCCAAAATAGAAGCAGCTGCAATGGATATGCTTAAAGAATCTCCTTTTATTATTGAGGTATAGGGTAGTGAAAGATCATATGATTCATTTCCATCTATTAATATATGTTGTGGATTGACTTTTAAATTAGCAAGAGTCCTAATCATTGCCTTTTTGCTTGCTTGTAAAATGTTAATTTCATCAATTTCTTTTTCTGAAACACTAACAATGCTATAATCAATAGCCTCTTTTATTATTATATCATATAATTTTTCTCGTTTACTTTCTGTGAGCTTTTTTGAATCATTTATCCCTATTATCATTGTGTTCGGCTTTAATATAACTGCTGCAGCATAAACAGGACCGGCTAAAGGACCCCTCCCTGCTTCATCTATACCTACAATGTATTTTAATCCGGATGTATACAGTGCTTGTTCAAATTTAGCAAGTGTTTTAAGTCTTTCCATCTCTTGATAATAATTTTGAATCTTATTATTATATTTAGCAAATAGTTTTTTAGCGGAAATTCTTGATAAGTCTTTTAGGTTATTTACCTCTTTTTCTAATTTATAAATTGATAAAGTTTTTAAATAATTATCAATTTCTTTAATAGTCATATTTGTAAAATTCATTGTTTTATGCCTTCTTATAATTTGGTTTTTCCAAAGATATTTTTCCTAACTTTGAACTCCTATAATCATCTAATATTGCAGTGGCAGTACGGAATGTATCAACATCTCCACCTGAAATTAAATATCCCCTATTCCTTCCTATAGAGTTAAGTAATTCATAATTAGTTGGTAAATATATATCTTCAATATTATATCTTGATTTAATATTTTGAGGGTAATTTTCTTTTAAAAAACCCAATAATTCACAAGATAAATGTTCGATATCCATTATTTCATCTTTTATTGCACCTGTATATGCCAGCTTCATTCCTACATTAATATCATCAAATTTAGGCCATAATATACCGGGAGTATCTAATAACTCATATCCGTTTTTTAAAGATATCCATTGTTTGTCCTTGGTTACACCGGGTTTACGACCTGTCTTTGTAACTGATCGTCCGGATAACTTATTAATAAATGTTGATTTTCCTATGTTTGGTATACCTACTACCATTATCTTAATCGGCCTATTATATAGTCCCTTTTGTCGTTGTTGTTCTATTTTACTTTTTAAAACCTGTTTGGATTTTATTAAAACATTATTTAAACCTTTCCCTGTTACAGAATCAACTTGAATGGCTGGCATATTTTGTGCATTAAACCAGCCTATCCATTCCCCGGTAATATCATTATCTGCCAAGTCAGATTTATTCATTACTATTAATCGATGTTTTTGTCCCGTTAGTTTATCGATTTCCGGATTACGACTACTCAAAGGTATTCGTGCATCAAGCAATTCTACAACAAGATCAATATATTTTAAATTTTGTTGAATTAGACCCCGGGTTTTTGCCATATGCCCCGGATACCATTGAATATTCATAATTATCTTTCCTTCCCAATATTAATGTAATATTCCTATATTATTTAAGGGCCATATTCTAAATACTGCCCTTCCCATAATAGCTTTATATGGAATCATGCCTACATCAATATGCCGACTATCACGGCTATTATTTCTATTATCACCTAATACAAAAATTGTATCGTCTGGTACTGTTTGTGGAAATGAAACATTTCCGGGGTTAGTAGTAAGCTCATTTATATAATCTTCATTTTGTATTTCGCCATCTATAATAACCTGATGTTTTTGAAAATCAATATCTACAGTTTGTCCGGGTAAAGCTATAACTCTTTTTACATAAGGGGTATCCTTATGCAAGGGTGGTCTAAAAATTACAACATCCCCCTGTTTTGGCTTATACATTAACCTAACGACAACTAATCTATCATTATTATGCAGAGTCGGTAACATTGAATTACCTTGAACTTTTATTAAGGAAAAGATAAAGGTTCTAATAAATAAGGCAATAACAAGTGCTAATACAATGGCTTGCACCCATTCTATAACTTCACGTTTCCAATTAAAAGTTTGGTTACTTGTTTGTTGTAGTTCCTGAGAAGTTCCTGATTTTTCAATAGCATCGGGTTCAAAAGGTTCTTTTTCCATATGCATTACCTCCATAATTAATAAAATTGGAGAAAAGGGAACTTAAAGCCCCCTTGTTATAATTATATCTTTTCTTTTACCTTAGCAGATTTACCTACACGTTCACGTAAATAATACAGTTTTGCTCTTCTAACTTTTCCCTTTCTTATAACTTCTATCTTATCAATTTTAGGTGAATGTAATGGAAAAGATCTTTCTACACCCACATTATATGAAACTCTTCTTACAGTAAATGTTTCATGAATTCCACCATTTTGTTTTCTTATAACAGTACCCTCAAATGTTTGAATTCTTTCTCTTGCACCTTCTTTTATTTTTACATGTACCCTCACCAAATCTCCTATTTGCATATTGGGTAGGTCTGTTTTCAATTGTTCCTTGTTTATATTATCAATAATATTCATGTCAGTATC
>CAZRSG010000004.1:1446-14036 GCA_964602705.1 uncultured Oscillospiraceae bacterium | reverse complement strand
AAAAACTTCTATAAGTTTATTGGTTTATTTTTATTATTTTGAATGTCTTTTAACATATCGGGACGCTTTAAACGTGTGCGGTCTATTGATTGCTCTTTACGCCACTTTTCTATATTAGAGTGATGACCCGATAAAAGTATTTCCGGAACTTGCCTTCCAAGAAAATTATAGGGTCTTGTATACTGGGGATATTCCAATAAGCCGGAAAAATGAGATTCATCCTTATAAGAATTTTCATTTCCTAAAACTCCCGGAAGCAATCTGGATATTGCATCGATAACCACCATCGCCGGAATTTCTCCTCCTGTTAATACAAAATCACCTATTGATATTTCTAAATCTACAATTTCTTCAATAATTCTCTCATCTATACCTTCATAATGTCCACATAGTAAGATTAAATGTTTATCATTAGATAGTTCTTTTGCTGTTATTTGGTTAAAAACATAGCCTTGAGGTGTGAGATATACGACTGTAGGTTTATAATTTAATGGTTCTGTTATATGCTTATAGGCATTATATATAGGTGTTGCTTGCATAACCATTCCAGAACCACCACCGTAAGGATAATCATCAACTTGCCGGTGTTTATTGTCCGAATAATCACGAATGTTTATACAATTAATTTTAATTATGTCCTTATCTCTTGCCCTTCCTATTATGCTTTGTCCTAAAATTGATTCGAACATTTCGGGAAAAAGAGTCAAAACATCAAAACGCATACAATTCAATCCTTATCTATTAATCCTTCCATAAGCCTTATAATCATACATCCATTTTTCACATCTACCTTATATATGACATCTTTAATTGCAGGAATAAGTATTTCTTTATGGAAATCATCTTCAATTACATATACATCATTACTGCCTGTAGATATAACATCTTTAATTATTCCAATAATATTATTATCTTCAGTTTTAACTGTTATTCCAATTATATCAGAGATTAAGTAAGTATCATTAGGTAACTCTCTTGCATTGTCTTTATCTATTAGTACTAAAGCATTTTTTAATCTCTCAGCATCTTCCCTTGAGTCAATACCTATAAACTTGGCAATCACCATATTCTTTTTAAAAAATACGTTTTTTATATATAGCTTAGATGTTTCCTTATTATAATCAATATAAACCCAATCCAACTCATTAAATCTCTCTAATATGTCTGTATATGGGTATATTTTTACATTCCCTTTAATACCATGTGGGCTTGTTATCATACCAATTTTAATTTTATCATTATTAGGCATTATATTATTAGATTATTTCTACTATTACTCTTTTATCTTCTTTTATAGCAGCAGCTTTTACCAAAGTTCTAATAGCTTTTGCTATTCTACCTTGTTTACCAATAACTTTACCCATATCTTCTTGTGCAACCCTTAATTCAAGAATTACCGATTGTTCTCCTTCAATTTCATTAATATCAACTTCTTCCGGATTGTCTACTAAAGATTTTGCAATAATCTCTAATAATTCTTTCATGATAAAGCACCTCCATAATTCTAAATAATAATTAAACTTTTTTAGTTTCTTCAATCTTATCTAAAACACCATTCCTTTTTAATAACCTTCTAACAGTGTCAGTAGGTTGAGCACCATTTTGTAGCCACTTAACAGCCTTTTCTTCATTTATTTTAACCTCTATTGGATCTGTTAAAGGATTATATGTGCCTATTTCTTCTATGAATCTACCATCCCTCGGAGATCTTGAATCTGCAACAACCACTCTATAAAAAGGAGCTTTTTTAGCACCCATTCGTCTAAGTCTTATTTTAACTGCCATAATTTATCACCTCCTTTACAAGATACTATATTAGCTTACATAAAAGGAAAATTAAACTTTCCTCGTTTTAACATTTTAGGATTATTAAATTGTTTCATCATTCTTTGCATTTGTTGAAACTGCTTTAAAACACCATTAACCTCTTGAATAGTGGTACCACTACCCTTAGCAATTCTTCTTTTTCTTGAAGAATTAATAATTGAGGAATTATCACGTTCTTTTTTCGTCATTGATTTAATAATAGCCTCTATATGGTCAAGCTGTTTATCGTCAATTTCAATTCCCTTTAAAGCCTTACTATTTAAACCTGGCACCATCTCCAATAGTTGACTCATTGGTCCCATATTCTTCATTTGATTTAACTGTTCTAAAAAATCATCAAAAGTGAATTTTTGTGTGCGAAGTTTCTTTTCAAGTTCTAAGGCCTTTTTTTCATCAAAAGCTTCTTGTGCTTTGTCTATTAGTGTTAAAACATCACCCATACCTAAAATTCTTGAGGATATTCTATCAGGGAAAAAGGGTTCAATATCATTTAACTTTTCCCCTACCCCAATAAATTTAATAGGCTTACCTGTTACTGCCTTTACTGAAAGGGCAGCCCCACCCCTTGCATCTCCATCAAATTTAGTAAGTATTATTCCATCAATTCCAAGTAATTCATTAAATTTTTCCGATACATTTACAGCATCCTGCCCTGTCATAGCATCTACAACCAATAAAATTTCACTGGGATTAACAGAACCTTTTATATTTTTAAGTTCATCCATCAAGTCTTCATCAATATGCAACCTACCGGCAGTATCTATAAGAATAAGATCATTATTATTAGAAATTGCATGTGCAAGAGCAGCCTTTGCAATATCAACAGGATTCTTTTTATCACCTAAAGTAAATACCGGAATATCTAATTGTCCTCCTACAACTTGTAATTGCTTTATTGCGGCAGGTCTATATATATCACAAGCAACAAGTAAGGGGTTTTTTCCTTGTTTTTTTAAGTAACCACTTAACTTAGCACAAGTAGTTGTTTTTCCAGCCCCTTGAAGACCAACTAACATTAAAACTGTTGGAGGTCTTGATGAAAAAGTAATTTTGCTTTGTGTACTTCCCATTAATTTAGTTAATTCTTCATTAACAATTTTAATAACCTGTTGACCCGGAGTTAAGCTATCTAAAACTTCTTTCCCTATTGCTCTTTCTGATACAGAATTAATAAAGCTCTTTACCACTTTAAAATTTACATCTGCCTCAAGTAAGGCTAACCTAACTATCCGCATAGCTTCTTTTATATCTTTTTCATTAAGTTTTCCTTTACCCCTTAGTTTCTTAAAAACATCTTGTAGTTTTGAAGAAAGGTTTTCAAAAGCCATTAGTACAACTCCATTCTGAAAAAGTTTTAAATTCTAAATTCTTATTATAAGTTACATCTTTTCAACTATATCACTAACTACTTTTTTTATTAAAAGAAGATTTTTATCTATTTCTTTAGATAAAAAGTTTCTTGCATTTATATCATTAATTTTATCAGTTATTTTATTAATAAAACTTACTTTACTTTGAATAAACATAAACTTATCTACTAACATTAATTTATCTTCTAAGTCCAATAAAATTTTTTCTCCTCTTTTTATACTGTCCCTTACCGCTTGGCGGGTTATATTTAAATGTTCCCCTATTTCCGCCAAAGATAAATCTTTATTATAATATAAATCAATAACATCTGCCTGTCTATTTGTAAGTAATAGTTTATAAAAGTCATATAAAATACTAATTTTTAAATTTTTCTCCATAAGCACCACACTTATAAATTTATGTGTAAAGCCCTTAACCTTTACATATGAATTTTAATTTATTTTTTAGTACTTGTCAAGCCTTTTTAAGTATTTTTTAAACTTTTTTATATTTTTTAAATCCTAATAGGTTTAATAAAAATTATTATTCTGTAAATAAAACCTCTACAAAATCTTTTGGGTTAAATTCTTGCAAATCTTCCAATTGTTCACCTACCCCAATAAACTTAACTGGTATTTCTTGTTCTGATTTGATGGCAATAACAATTCCACCCTTAGCGGTACCATCCAACTTAGTTAAGATTATACCCGATATAGGTGCAACCTGGCCAAAAAGTTTTGCTTGACTAACAGCATTTTGTCCGGTTGTTGCATCTAAAGTTAATAAAACTTCCTTATATGAATTTGGTAACTCTCTCTCGATAATTTTAAACATTTTGCTTAGTTCATTCATTAAATTCTTTTTATTATGCAATCTTCCTGCAGTATCACAAATTATAACATCTGCATCTCTTGCTTTTGCAGCTTGTATACCATCAAATAAAACAGCTGCCGGATCACTGCCTTCTTGCTGTTTTATAATATCTACACCAATTCTATTTGCCCAAACTTCTAACTGCTCTATAGCTGCCGCCCTAAAAGTATCACCTGCAATAATTAAAACCTTTTTATCGGCTTCTTTTAACTTATAAGCAATTTTAGCTATGGAAGTTGTTTTTCCTACCCCATTTACACCTACGACCATTATCAAGCCGGGACTTCCGGATATATTTAAGTTTGAATTATCATTTTTCATTATTTCTATTATTATTTCTTTTAATAATTTCTTTACTTCTAAGCTATCATTAATCTTATTTCTTTTTGTTTTCTCCCTTAACTTATCAATAATTTCCAGGGATGTATTAACACCTATATCAGCCATTATCAATATTTCCTCTAATTCTTCAAACAAATCTTCATCTACCTTTTTAAATGTTTTTAAGGCCTGATCAACTTTTTCTGTTATTGAATCCCGCGTCTTTGTTAAACCTTTTTTTAAGCGTGAAAAAAGTGTACTTTTCTTTTGCATTTTATTCCTCCATATTTTTTAATGTTAGTTTTTTTAAAAAAGCTTCCTATACTACTTCTTCTATTTCCTCTAAATTAAGTGATATTAAATCTGAAATACCTTTTTCTTGCATGGTTATGCCATATAGTACGTCTGCCGCCTCCATTGTTCCCCTTCTATGGGTAACTAAAATAAATTGTATTTTGTCACTATGATTTTGTATATATTGAGAAAACCTATATATATTTATATCATCCAATGCTGCTTCTATTTCATCAAAAATACAAAAAGGTGTTGGTCTTACTTTAAGAAAGGCAAATAATAATGCAATTGCTGTAAATGCCTTTTCTCCTCCTGATAGAAGCATTAGATTTTGTAACTTTTTCCCCGGAGGCTGTACTTCTATTTCTATACCACTTTCTAATATATTATCCGGTTCTGATAATTTGATTTCAGCCTTACCTCCACCAAACAAATCATTAAAAACAAGATTAAAATTTTTATTAATTATTTTAAATTGTTTTAAAAATTCTACTTCCATAAATCTCATAATATCATCTATAACTTTTACAAGTTCATGCTCAGCCTGTTCTAAATCATCTTTTTGTTTTATTAAAAACTCATATCTTTCATTTACGCTTTTATATTCTTCTATTGCACCAACATTAACATTACCCAATTCTTTAATTTGTTCTTTTAATAATAGAATTTTTTCTTTTGCTTCTTTTATACTTCCAATATCCTTTTTATATATCTTAGCAGAGCTATATGTATGTTGATAATCATCCCAAAGTCTATTTATAATATTTTCTAATTCAAGTTCTAACCTAACCTTCTTATTTTCTTCATTTCGAAGTTTTTGTTGAAAGATGGATATTTCATCCTGTCTTTTTTTACTGTCTTTTTTATATTCATATATTGCTTCTTCTTTTTTTGTATTTATATTAGTTTTTTGTTCAATTTCAATTTTATATAATTTTGTTTCTTCTTGCTCATATTTGATTTGTTCTTCTTTTTTTATAATTTGATTATACATATCTATATTATGATTTTTTAGAGTTTCCTTTTCAATATTTTTATTATCCTTATCCATTTTAAAGCCAGCAAGTTCTTGATTAATGGTAATTATTTGTGTATTTATCACTTCTATATCCTTAATTAATGAGTTAAAATATATCTTTTTATTTAAGATATCTTCATTTATCTGTTCGATTAATATTGTTTCTTTTTTATAAGTCTCTTGATTTATATTCACTAAATTTTCTATGTTTTTTATTTCTAATATAACTTCCTCTATATTTTTTTGTAATTTATCTTGTTCGTTATAAAAATTATTAACTTGCTTTTGAATTTGTCTTTGTTCTGCTTGTAATTCTTTATTGTTTTCATTTAAATTATTATAAGTTACTATATTATATTTAAGGTCACTCTCAATACTAATATGTAAACTTTCAAGTTCAATTATTTTTGTTTCGTTCTCTTTAATGCATGTTTTAAGTTTTTCAATATCTTTTTCGTCTTGCATTAGTTTATTTCTAAATTCATCAACATATTTTTTTGCATTACTTATTTCAATATTTAGCTGATTTATTTCATCTTGCCTATTTAAAATTCTATTAGATGTATTTATACTGCCACCTGTTATTGAGCCCCCGGGATTTAAAACTTCTCCTTCTATCGTAACTATCTTAAATTGATATTTAAATCTTTTTGCCATATTAACAGCTGAATTTATATTGTCTACTATTATAACTCTACCTAATAGACGATTTATAATATTTTGATATTTATAATCATAAGAAATTATTTGCGAACCTATTCCTAAAAAACCAGGAAAATTAGCTATTTCTCCCCCCTTATCTTCCATAATTAATCCTTTTATAGACGATATAGGTAAAAAAGTTGCCCTTCCCAGCTTCTTATCTTTTAGATATTCTATAGCTTTTTTTGCATCTTCTTCATTTTCTACTACAATATTTTGCAAAGATGAACCAAGGGCTATTTCAATTGCTTTTGTATATTTATTTGGTACATTAATAAGCTTTGATATTGTTCCATGAATATTTATGTACTTAAGTGAGCCTCTTTCCCATTCTTGTAATATGTTTCTCACACTATTATAATAACCCTCATAATTCTTTTCCATTTCTTCTAATAAAGTTTTTTTTGATATCTTTTCTTTAAATAATGATAAATACTTATTATAATAATGAGTTGACTTTTCCTTGCATTTTTCCTTTTCTAATAACTTATTATCAAATGATTCTTTATCTTTTTTTCTTGTTTGTATTTGGGTCTGTATATCTTTTTCATTTAACCTTAAATTATTAATTAAAGTATTTAAATTTTTTATATTTTGATTATTTGTTTGAATTCCTTGGCTTATACTTTCTTCTCTGTTATTAAAATTTTGCTCAAGTGTTTTATAATTATTAAGTTTTGCCTTAATATTTGACTTCGTATTCATTTTTTCTATTATTTTTGTTTTGAATTTTTCAACTTTATTATCCTTATCTTGTATTGATTTTAAAAGGTTAATTTTTTCTTCTTCTTTTTCCTGTATTTCTTTTTTAACTAAGTAATGTTTGTTGTTTAAATTACTTAACTCTTGACTCCTTTTTAATAATATTTCTTTTAGGTTTAATATTTTATAATCAACATCTTTTATTGAATTAATAATCTTTACACTATTATTTTCATTGTTTTTTATATTATTTGTTAATATAGTAATTTCATTTTGTAATTGTCCAATTTTACCTTCCTTAGAATATAGAATATCTTTATATTGTGATATTTCATTATTATTTGATTTAATTATATTATAAAAATCTTGTATTTTTTTTTCTAATTCAGTTGAATCTTTTTGGTTTTCTGTTAGGTGATAGGATAAGTTCTTAATAATACTTTCTATTTCCTGCAAATTATTTTTTAATTTTTCTATAGAATTTAAACTGATATTAATTTCTAACATTTTTAAACTATCCATGTTTTTTAAAAATATTTTAGCCTTTTCTGATTGGTCTAATAAAGGTTCAAGTTGTTTTTCCAATTCACTTATAATATCCTTCAACCTTACTAAGTTTTCTTGTGTAAGCTCTAAATTTTTTTCTGATTCTATTTTTCGAGTTTTATATTTTGTTATCCCAGCTGCCTCTTCAAATACACTTCTTCTATCTTCTGATTTAATACTTAATATATCATCTATTCGCCCTTGTCCTATAATTGAATATCCATCTTTACCCAAGCCTGTATCCATAAATAATTCATGAATATCCCTTAACCTACATGCTGATTTATTAATATAATATTCACTTTCTCCCGAACGATATACCCTGCGTGTAACTGTAACTTCATTAAACTCAATTGGTAAGACTTTTAAAGCATTGTCAATTGTAATAGATACCTGGGCAAATCCTACCCGTCTTTTATCTTCAGTTCCAGCAAAAATAATATCTTCCATCTTACTACCACGTAAGTTTTTTGCACTTTGTTCACCTAAAACCCACCTTACAGCATCTGAGATATTACTTTTCCCACTACCATTAGGCCCCACTATACATGTAACTCCGGGACCAAATTCTAAAGTTGTTTTTTTTGAAAATGATTTAAAACCTTGTAGTTCTAATGATTTTAGATACAAAATATACACCCCATAATTGTTAAACTATTATAATTTTAACATAAGTTAAGAAAAAGGCAAGATTACATTTTTTTGTCTTCATTTTTTATGATTCAACCTTCAGAGTTCCTTTTTAAAAAAGCCCCTCTACCACATAAAGGAAAGTCGCAAGGGTTTTGCTAACCATTAAACAATATTTTATAAAAAACACACAAAAACTGATTTCGGTTCTTGTGTGTTTTTAAATAGCTATTAATATTTTTCTGAAAATTCAGATAGTGTTATAAATTGCAAGCTTAATTGCCCAACATCTTTTACCAGTTATATTTGTATTGGCATCTTTATAGAACAGTTAATGCTTCCTTTGCAGCATTTTGTTCTGCTTCTTTTTTATTCTTTCCTTTACCTTTTCCAATTGTTTTAATATTATTGTATATTATCTCAACATAAAATATCCTATCATGATCCGGACCTGTTTCATTAACAAGCTTATATTCTATACTTATATTATTTTTCTTTTGTATTGTTTCTTGCAATAAGGTTTTATAATCAATAAAAGCAGTACCTTTAGTCGCTTGAATTATTGTATCTTGTAATTGAGATATCACCCACTTATTAACAAAACTAATTCCCCCATCCATATAAAGGGCTGCTACAATAGCTTCAAAAGCATCTGCTAATATGGATGGCCTATTTCGACCCCCACTTAATTCTTCACCTTTACCTAAGAGTAAATAGTTACCTAATTTAATTTTTTTAGCTATTGTAGATAATGATAGTTCACAAACAGTTTGTGATCGTATTTTTGTTAGTTCGCCTTCTGAAAGTTTTGGATATTTTATATATATATATTCGCTGATAATAAAATCCAATATTGAGTCTCCCAAAAATTCAAGGCGTTCATTGCTATTAATAGTACTATTATTTGCTTCATTAGCATATGAACTATGTGTTAATCCGGTTGTTAGAATTTTCTTATCTTTGAAACGATAGTTTATAATATTTTCAAATTCTACTAATTTTCTTTTCATCCTTTATAACAATCCTTTTTAATATTTTTTAAGTAATATTGAGGCATTATGTCCGCCAAAACCTAAGGAATTTGAAAGGGCATATCTAATGTCTTTTTTTCTGCCTTCATTGGCTACATAGTCTAAATCACATTTGGGGTCAGGATCTTGATAATTTATTGTGGGTGGAATAAATCCATCTTTTAAAGCCATAGCACATGCAATAGCCTCTATACCACCTGCCGCTCCTAATAAATGACCGGTCATTGATTTGGTAGAACTTATGGCAAGCTTATATGCATAATCTTTAAAGACGTTTTTAATAGCTGCAGTTTCATATTCATCATTATATGGGGTAGAAGTACCATGAGCATTTATATAATCTATTTCTGTTTCTTTTATTCCGGCATCTTTAATTGCGAGTGCCATAGCTCTTGCAGCACCACTACCATTAGGGGCAGGTGCTGTAATATGATATGCATCATCTGTAGACCCATAACCAACTATTTCTGCTATAATTTTTGCACCCCTATTCTTTGCATGTTGAAGTTCTTCCAATATGATAATTCCTGCACCCTCACCCATGACAAATCCATCTCTTTTTATATCAAATGGTGAAGAGGCTTTTTTAGGGTTTTCATTTCTTGTTGATAATGCTTTCATTGAACAAAAGCCTGCTAAGGCAAGTGGAGATATTGGTGCCTCTGTACCACCTGCAATTATTATATCTGCATCGCCACATGCTATAGCCCTATAACCATCACCTATTGCATTAGTTCCGGAAGCACATGCTGTTACAACTGTTTGGTTAAGTCCTTTTGCACCTGTTAAAATTGCTATATGCCCTGCAGCCATATTTGCAATCATCATTGGTATAAAGAATGGACTAACCCTTTTTTGTCCTTTTGACATTAAAATGCTATGTTGATTTTCAAATGTTTCTATTCCCCCAATACCCGAACCTAATATAACTCCCATTCTTTCTTGGTTTATTTCATCCTTATTTATTATAGCATCTTCAATTGCCATTATAGATGCAGCAACAGCATAATGAGTATACCTATCCATTCTTCTTGCTTCTTTTTTTTCTATATATTTATTAATGTCAAAATCTTTTACTTCTGCTGCAAAAGTACATGTATAATCTTGAGTTTCAAATCGTGTAATTAAATCAATACCACTTATACCTTTTTTTAAGGAATTCCAAAAATTCATTGTATTATTTCCTATCGGTGTTACTGCACCGGTACCTGTTATTACAACTCTTTTTTTCATATGCAAACCCACCTCAATCCTTATTTTTAATGTAAGAAAAAACATATTTGAATAAAGTTTTTTTGCTTTTTTTATATGATTATTTATTTTAAATTTATATATAAGTAGTTAAATACTAATATTCAACTATTATTAGTTTTTTTAAAGTAGTTTATTAAAAAGTCCCGTGTTCGGGACTTTTTAATGTTGATTATTCATTAGCCTTAATATAGTCTAAAATGTCACTTACGGTTTCAATAGCTTCTGCTTCTTCATCCGGTATTTCTAAATCAAATTCTTCTTCAAGAGCCATTATAAGTTCCACTATATCTAATGAATCTGCTCCTAAATCATCAATAAAGGAAGCACTAATAGTAACATCACTAAATTCAACTCCCAATTGTTCTACTATAATCTTTTGAACTTTTTCAAAAACCAAATTGTTCACCTCCTTCCAAAATACATTATATTTTATTTAACTTACATATGATAATATTACATAACTAAGCCGCCGTCAATATGTAAAACTTGACCGGTTATATATTCACCATATTCGGATGCTAAAAATGCTGTTGCATTTGCCACATCCCTTGGGCTTCCAAATTTATTAAGGGGTATATTTTTTTTATATTCTTCTTTAACCTTTATTGGTAAATTATCAGTCATTTCAGTTTGAATAAAACCCGGTGCTATTGCATTACATGTTATACCCCTTGGTGCAAGTTCTTTAGCTATAGCTTTTGTTAAGCCGATTAAGCCAGCTTTGGAAGCAGCATAATTTGCTTGACCGGGGTTTCCCATTACTCCCACAATGGACGAAATATTAATTATTCTACCATATCTCTGTTTCATCATAATTCGACTTACAGCTCTTATAAAGTTAAATGAACCTTTTAAATTTATATCTATAACATCACTCCATTCTTTATCCTTCATTCTTATAACTAATGCATCTTTAGTTATTCCGGCATTATTTACAAGAATATCTATTGATTTAAATTTGTCTAATGTTACTTGAACTATATCCTGCACTTGATTTTGATTTCTTACATCTCCTTGATGGGCAAGTGCTCTGCATGTATTAGTATTTATTTTGTTCACCAATTCTATAGCTTCTTTTGATGATGACATATAATTTACTACAATATTTGCACCTAATTCTGATAATCTTATTGCTATTTCCTTTCCTATTCCTTTACCTGCCCCCGTTATAATAGCTGTCTTGCCAGATAAGTCCATATTTATTCTACCCCCAATTCTGCCAATGTTTTATTTAATGAGTTAATATCTTCAACATTACATACTTGCACCTTATTATTAATCTTTTTTACAAATCCACTTAATGCCTTACCCGGTCCTATTTCTATAAATGTTCTTATTCCTTCATCTATCATTTTATTTATAGTATTTTCCCATTGTACAGGGCTGCTAACCTGTTTAACTAATAAATCCTTTATTTCTTCTTTATTCTTTATATATTCTGCATTAACATTAGCTATTACTGGAACATTCATATCGTTAATTTTTATTGATTCCAGTTCTTTTCTAAACTTTTCACCTGCCTGTGCAAGCATACTACAGTGAAAAGGTGCACTTACCGGTAATATAATAGTTCGTTTAGCACCTTTTTCTTTTGCAATATTACAAGTATTTTTAATTGCCTTTATTTCTCCGGCTATAACAACTTGTCCGGGGCAGTTGAAGTTTGCAGGTTCAACAATTCCTGTATTTGCAGCAAGTTTACAAGATTCTATAACTTCATGAGTTTTTAAGCCTATAATAGCAGCCATTGTACCAAGGCCTATAGGTACAGCTTCCTGCATTAATTTCCCTCTTTTTTTAACCAGCTTAACTGCGTCAGTAAATTCAAGACTGCCTGATACAAGATGAGCGTTATATTCCCCCAAACTTAAACCTGCCACAAGATTCGGTTTTATTCCCTTGTTTTTTAAAACTTGATAGATAGCCATACTTGTAATTAATATTGCAGGTTGTGTATTTTCTGTTATTTTTAAGTTTTCTTCATTACCGTTAAATATCATTTCTTTGGTGTCAAATCCTAATGCCTCTGATGCTTCATTGTA
>CAZRSG010000004.1:0-1436 GCA_964602705.1 uncultured Oscillospiraceae bacterium | reverse complement strand
TTATCCGCCTCATTGTAATGTTGGGCTATATCTTTCCCCATTCCTATCTTTTGTGCTCCTTGACCGGCAAATAAAAATGCTATTTTATTCATTTAATATCTTCCCCACAATACAGTTTTACTTTATCTATTATATTGCAAGTATCTTTTATGATATTATTAATAATATTTTCACATGTCTCTATGTTATTAATTAATCCAGAAATTTGTCCTGCCATAACAGAACCATTACCGGTATCACCTTTACATACTGCAGCTTGTAAAGAACCTTGCCCTAATTCATCTAATTGTTCAAGGCTTGCACCTTTTGCTTCAAGCTTGTTAAAATCCCTTGTTAGTTTATTTTTAAGGCTTCTTACAGGATGACCGGTAGTGCGTGCTGTTACAACTGCATCCCTATCTTTTGCTCTTATTATCATTTCCTTATAGTTATCATGTGCTAAACATTCTTTTGAACATATAAACCTTGTACCCATTTGAACACCTTCTGCCCCTAATGCAAAAGCAGCGATAAGTCCCCTTGCATCTCCTATTCCACCGGCAGCTATTACAGGTATTGTTACAGCATCAACTACTTGTGGAATTAGTGCCATTGTAGTTAATTCCCCGACATGACCACCTGCTTCTGTTCCTTCTGCTATTATAGCATCTGCACCTTCCTTTTCCATTCTTTTAGCAAGTGCTACGCTTGGGACAACAGGAATAACTTTTGTAGCATTTAATTTAAGGGCTTCTATATATTTAGCAGGGTTTCCTGCCCCTGTTGTAATAACAGGAACTTTTTGCTTATGTATTACATTCATAACTTCGTCAACATACGGAGAAAGGAGCATCACATTAACACCAAAAGTCTTATCTGTCATTTTTCTAACTTTATTTATTTGTTCATTTACCCATTCCGGTGGAGCATTACCGGCAGCAATAATTCCTAAGCCTCCGGCATTAGACACAGCCGACGCCAATTCAGCTGTTGCTACCCATGCCATACCACCTTGAATTATAGGGTATCTTATTCCTAATATATCACTTATCCTTGTTTTCATATATACCTCCATTATAGCTATATTTTATGTATAGCCTTATAAATCCTTATATTCCAAAAGTGCTGAACTCCATGTTAATCCACCACCAAAACCAACAAGAACTACAGTATCATCTTTTTTTATAAAGCCTGTTTTTATTGCTTCATTAAGTGCTACCGGTATTGATGCTGCTGACATGTTCCCATATTTGCCTAAATTAACAAAAATCTTTTCTTTAGGGAATTTTAATCTTTTGGCAGCCCCATCTATTATTCGTTGATTTGCTTGATGTGGAATTATTGCATCTACATCATTAATTGTTTTTCCGGCTTTTTTTAATACCGTTATTGTTGCTTCTGCCATCTTTTTTACTGCAAATTTAAAAACTTCCGGTCCGTCCATCCAAATAGTTATT
>CAZRSG010000003.1:31741-39758 GCA_964602705.1 uncultured Oscillospiraceae bacterium | reverse complement strand
TTCAAAAGGATACCTGTATTTACAAAGGTTTACTAAGCAACCATTACCGACATATATATATTCTATTGAAGATGTATTTATTGAAAAAGTTATAGCTATGGTATATGGTAAGAATGAAATTATAGTAACATATAAAATAATTACGGCAGAAAATAAATGTACTCTTAAAATAGCTCCATTAATAAATTTCAGAAATCACCATTATAATTCAAGAAAAGAAGATTTAAAATTTAGTCAATCATTAATTAAGGCAGGGGCAATATTATCTCCAAATATGCATACAGACAACAATATCTTTATTACCATAAATGAAGGTAAATATACAAAAACAGATAACTTATATTTTAATAATATGTACTATTCTATAGAAGCAGAAAGAGGCTTAGATCCAATAGAAGATCACTTTATACCAGGTATATTTGATATAGATATAGGTCCTAATCAAACAAAGTATATTACCATAACTGCAGGGATAGGTAAAGCTAAACAATTAGATGGAAATAAAATTATAAAAGCTGAAACAGAAAGGATAGGCTTACTTGTTAAAAAAAGTGAATACAAAGATAAATTTGCACAAGATTTAGTAAAATCGTGTGATAATTTTATAGTCCATAGGAATTCTACTAATGCAAAAACTGTAATTGCAGGATATCCATGGTTTAATGATTGGGGTAGGGATGCTATGATATCTTTACCGGGGTTAACCTTATCAACAAAAAGATATAATGATGCACGTGAAATTCTATCTACTTTTGCTAAATATTTAGAAAAAGGTTTAATACCTAATGTATTTCTGGACACCTTATCAAAACCAGCTTATAATACTGTTGATGCAGCTTTGTGGTATGTGAATGCAGTTTATAAGTATATTCAATATACAAATGACTATAATTTTATTATAAAAGAGAATATTTATAAAGCTATTAAAGAAATTATTAAGAATTATATATATGGCAGCCTAAATAATATAAAAATGCAGTCAGATGGACTAATTTATGCAGGCAGCCCGGATACTCAATTAACATGGATGGATGTAAAAATAGGTGATTGGGTTGTAACACCAAGATATGGTAAGGCTGTAGAAATTAATGCTTTATGGTATAATGCATTAATGATAATATCTCATATTGAAGAAAAGATGTCTTATGATAATCATGAATATATTAAACTTGCCAATCTTGTTAAAAAGTCATTTATAAAAGAATTTTGGAATGAAAAAGAAGCTTATCTTTATGATATAATAAATGAAAACGGAAAAAATAATTCAATAAGGCCCAATCAAATTTTTGCGGTAAGTTTAGATTTTCCAACTATAAAGGGTGATTATGCAAAAAAAATAGTAAATACAGTTTTTAGACATCTTTATATGACTTATGGCTTAAGAAGTTTATCATGTGAAGATTCCAAATATATGGGTATATATATTGGCAATCAGTTTGAAAGGGATTCATCTTACCATCAAGGTACAGGATGGAGTTGGTTAATAGGTCCATTTATAACTGCATATAGAAAGGCATATAATTATTCAGAAGACAGTAGGCGACAATGCCTTAACTTTATTGCTCCATTTAAAAGTCATATAAACGACGCCTGTATTGGCTCCATATCTGAAATCTTTGATGGCAATTCACCAAATTATCCACGGGGTTGTTTTGCACAAGCTTGGGGAGTTGCTGAACTTTTAAGGGCATATACAGAAGATATTATAAATTAGGATGTGACAAGAAATGTCTTTTTCATCAAGAACAAAAAGTGAGTTAGCTCTACTAACTATAGCTAATAAGTGTTGCATGATTGCAGAACTAACAGCTATTATATCATTTGCAAGTAATATAAAAAATAATGCAGGTAAAATATATATGACTATTAATACAGAAAATGCTGCTATAGCAAGAAGAATATTTAATCTTATAAAAAAAGTCTTTAATATAGATATAAGCATAAAAATAAAAAAAAGCAAAATAGTAAAACATTTAAATTTATACTCCCTTTATATACATGGGGCAGATAATATAAATACTATATTAAAAGGTACGAAGCTAATTAACGAAGAAAAAAGTCATGCACAACTAATAAACTATAGAATAAATAATAAAATTATAGAAAATAATTGTTGTAAAAAATCATTTATCAGGGGGGCTTTTTTGGGAAATGGCTCGATGATTAATCCTGAAAAAACATATCATTTGGAATTTGTAACAAATTATTATCTTTTAAGCAATGATTTAAAGGCTATCTTTGCTAATCTTAAATTAAAGCCCAAAATTATAAGAAGAAAGTCCAAATATGTGATATACTTTAAGGGAAGTGATGAAATAGTATACTTACTAAACATTATGGGAGCCCATAAATCATTAATGAAATTAGAAAATATTCGTATTATGAAGGAAATGAGAAACAATGTAAATAGGATTGTAAATTGCGAAACTGCTAATCTTGAGAAAACCGTAAATGCTTCCCTTCAACAAATTTATAATATAGAATTGATAGATAAAACTATTGGACTAAAAGATTTACCAAAAAATTTACAAGAAGTGGCTCTTTTGCGTTTGAAATATAGGGAAGCAACATTAAAAGAATTAGGTGAAATGTTAAAACCGGCAATTGGTAAATCAGGTGTTAATCATAGATTAAGAAAAATAGAAAATATAGCAAAAAACATAATTGATAAAAAGTAAGGTAGGGTGCTTAATTATGGAAAGTTTTGTGCATCTTCATACACATACAGAATATAGTCTTTTAGATGGAGCATGTAGAATAAAAGATCTAATAAAAAAAACTAAGGAACTTGGCATGGCTAGTATTGCAATTACTGACCATGGTGTTATGTATGGTGTAATAGATTTTTATAGAGAGGCTAAAAAATATGGTATTAAGCCTATAATAGGTTGTGAGGTTTATACAGCTGCCAGAACAAGACACGATAAGACAAACAAATACGATAGTCAACAAGGTCATTTGCTTATCTTAGTAAAAAATATGACCGGTTATAGAAACCTAATGAATATTGTTTCAAAATCATTTATTGATGGTTTTTATTATAAACCAAGGGTAGATATTGAACTACTTTCAGAATATAATGAAGGTCTTATAGTTTTAAGTGCGTGTTTGGGCGGAGATATTCCAAAAGCATTATTAAATAGAAATTACGAGCAAGCTATGGATATAGCACAAAGATATATAAAAATTTTTGGGAAGGAAAACTTTTATATAGAATTGCAAGACCATGGTTTAAAAGAACAAAAGATAATAAATCAGCAGCTTATAAAACTTGCTAAAGAAATGAAATTAGGACTTGTAGCAACAAATGATATTCATTATATACATAAAGAAGATGCAATAACTCACGATGTTTTACTATGCATACAAACCGGTAAAACAGTAGACGAAGAAGATAGGATGAGATTTGAAACTGAAGAATTTTATTTAAAGTCTGCTGACGAAATGAAAACCTTATTTGACTATATACCGGAAGCTATAGAAAATACAAATGTAATTGCACAAAGATGTAATTTAGAACTTCAATTTGGAGACTTACATTTACCATCTTATCAAGTACCCACAACATATAGTCCATTTCAATATCTTAAAGAGATAAGCCAAATAGGTTTAAAAAATAGGTATGGAGAAGTAACATCTGTACAAGAAGAGCGTTTGGAATATGAATTAAAGACTATAAAGAATATGGGTTATGTAGATTATTTCTTAATAGTTTGGGATTTTATTAAATACGCTAAAGATAATGGAATAATGGTTGGACCGGGTAGGGGTTCTGCTGCTGGTAGTATAGTATCATACAGTCTTGGTATAACAGATGTAGACCCATTAAAATATAATTTATTATTTGAAAGATTTTTAAATCCAGAGCGAGTAAGTCTACCTGATATAGATATAGATTTTTGTTATGAACGCAGGCAAGAAGTTATTGACTATGTTGTCAGAAAATATGGTGAAGATAAAGTCGCACAAATTATAACATTTGGTACCATGGCAGCAAGAGCTGCAATTAGGGATGTTGGTAGGGCATTAAATATTCTTTATGCACAAGTAGATAATGTTGCTAAAAAGATACCATTTGAAATAGGGATGACAATAGAAAAAGCCTTGCAGGTTAATAATGAGTTAAGAGACTTATACAAGAGCGACAATCAAATAAAAAAACTAATTGATACTGCTAAGGCTTTGGAAGGATTACCAAGACACGCATCTACACATGCAGCAGGTGTTGTAATATCAAAAGAAGCAATATCACATTATGTCCCTCTTCAAAAAAATGATGATATAATCACAACCCAATTTCCCATGACCGAATTAGAGGACTTAGGGCTTTTAAAGATGGACTTTTTAGGTCTTCGTACTTTAACTGTAATACATGATACGCTTGAAATGATTAAAATTACTAAAAAAGATATAATAGATATAAATAAATTAGAAATGAATGATTTAAAGGTATATGATTTAATATGCAATGGTAATACAGAAGGAATTTTTCAGCTGGAAAGTGTTGGGATGAAACAATTTATGAAGGAACTCCAACCACAATCATTTGAAGATATAATTGCAGGTATATCTCTTTATCGTCCAGGACCCATGGACCAAATACCAAGATATATAAGAAATAAAAATAATATATCTAAGATAAAATATGCACACCCCTTACTTGAAGATATATTAAATGTAACTTATGGTTGTATTGTTTATCAGGAACAGGTTATCCAAATAGTCAGAAAACTTGCAGGTTATTCATTAGGACAAGCAGATATTGTAAGACGGGCAATGTCAAAAAAAGACACAAAAGTAATGGAAGAAGAAAAAAATAATTTTATATACGGAAGTAAAAATAAAAAAGATAATAAATCAGTAAAAGGAGCTATAAGTTACGGAATTGACGAAAAAACTGCAGAAACAATATTTAATGAAATGATGGATTTTGCGAAATATGCATTTAATAAATCACATGCTGCAGCCTATGCAGTAATAGCCTACCAAACAGCATGGTTAAAAAGCTATTATCCGGCAGAATACATGGCTGCCTTATTAACAAGTGTACTTGATAACTCAACTAAGGTTTCAAGGTACATACAAGAATGTAGAAGGCTTAATATAAAAGTATTGCCACCGGATATTAATGAAAGTTACTTAGAATTTACTGTGGAAGAAAATAATATAAGATTTGGACTTGCTGCGGTAAAGAATGCAGGTAAAAATATAATAAGGGAACTTATTATTGAAAGAAAAGCCAGGGGCAAGTTTGAAAACTTTAGAAATTTTAGCGAACGAATGATTGATAAAGGTCTTAATAAAAGGTTAGCTGAGAGCTTAATAAAATGTGGGGCATTTGACTGTTTTAATTTAAAAAGGTCACAATTAATAGCTGTCTACGATAAAATTATAAATAATGTCAGTCAAAGCAGAAAAGTAAACTTAGCAGGGCAAGTATCATTATTTGGCAATATGCTTAAAGAAGCATCAGGTATAAAGGAAATTGATAGTTACCCTAATATTAACGAATTCCAAATTAAAGACTTATTATTTATGGAAAAGGAAACTACAGGGCTCTACCTATCAGGCCATCCTTTAGATGAATATAAGGATACTATAAATAATATTACAAATATAAGGATATCTGATATTTTAGAAATAGAAGATGGGAACTTAATGGCAGAAGATATAATTAATAACCCCAACAGATTATATGACGGTACAATTGTAACATTAAGTGGTATAATAGTAGGAAGGCAATTAAAAGCAACAAAAAACAACAATATGATGGCTTTTGTTACACTTGAAGATTTATATGGTACAATAGAAGTAATAGTATTTCCTAAAATCTTGGAGAAATATACAAAATATATATTCGAAGATAGTATTGTTACCATTAGAGGCAGAATAAGTATAAGAGAAGATGAACAGCCAAAAATATTATGTGAAACTGTTATACCTATTAAAAATAATTCTGACTTAAAAGAAAAGAAACTTTACATAAAAATAAAAAAACAAAACAGTAAATTAATAGATGAGATTACAAAGATAACAAAACCCTTTAACGGAAATACTCCCATGTACATATATTGTGAAGAAACCAAAAGTGTTGTTAAGGCACCAAAAGAAATGTGGGTTACTTTAAACAAGACATTACTAAAAGAATTAAAAGACACAATAGGGGAAGAATCTATAAAGATTGTGTGAAATATTAGATAAAATGTATTGATTTTTAAATATAAATAATATAATATTAGTGAGAGGTGTTGTTATGACAGAAAATGATAAAATGATATCAGGTGATTACATTATAGTTCGTGCAGAAGAAAACGGTGTAAATATAATAGGACTAACAAGGGGACAAGATACAAAATTTCATCACACAGAAAAACTTGATAAAGGAGAAATATATATAGCACAATTTACTGAAAACACATCAGCCATTAAAGTTAGGGGTAAGGCTATAATATATTCAAGCCATGGAAAAATATTATCGGGGGAGTAGATGATTATGGAATTTTTAAAAAGGAGGGGGCGTGTTAATAATTATGTGGACTGTAGTTTATATGGCTCAGAGTCAAGAACTTGTTAAGGAGTTACAACAAGTATTAGAAGATGAAGGATTATTAGTAATGATACGACCCGTTAATAAAAGTACTGAAAATGAAAATACAAAAGATGCTTATTATGAAGTTCTTGTACCGGAATCAGAAGTTGAAGAGGCACATAGTATAATAATTGACACAGGTTTTTAAAAACTAAAGTGAATCTAATAAAAAACACTATCGGGAGGATATGTATGGCTGAGATAAAAACTATAGGAGTACTAAGCAGTGGTGGGGATGCACCGGGTATGAATGCAGTTATTAGAGCTGTTGTTAGGGCAGGGCTTCACTATGGATTAAAAGTAAAAGGAATAAGAAAAGGTTATAATGGCCTTATAGAAGGTGATATTTTTGAAATGGGTCACCGTTCTGTAGCAGATATTTTAAATCGGGGTGGGACCATATTACAAACAGCTCGAAGTGCAGAATTTTCAACAGAAGCCGGTATAAAAAAAGCATATATGATGACCAAGATATTTGAGATTGACGGTATAATTGTAATTGGTGGAGATGGTTCATTTAGGGGGGCAAAAGATATTAGTCTTGCCGGTGTGCCGGCAATTGGAATCCCTGCAACTATAGATAATGATGTAAGCTCTTCAGAATATGCAATAGGCTTTGATACAGCCTTAAACACAGTAAAAGATGCGATAGATAAAATTAGGGATACAGCAACATCACATGAAAGATGTAGTATTATAGAAGTTATGGGAAAAGCAGCAGGGCATATAGCAATCAATGTAGGAATAGCTAATGGAGCAGAAGCTATTATTATTCCGGAAAAGGAATTTGATTTCCATACTGACATAGTAAAACATATAATTGCCGGTAAACATAAGGGAAAAAAACACTATATAATAATACTGGCAGAAGGAGTAGGTGGAGCTGCGGAATTAGCCAAACGGATAGAAAAAAAGACCGGAATTGAAACCAGAGAAACAATTTTAGGGCATCTTCAAAGAGGTGGTAGTCCTACAGTTCGTGACCGGGTTATCGGTAGTAAAATGGGTCTTGCCGCTGTTAAACTCTTAAGGGATGGAATAGGTGATAGGGTTATAGCCATGCAAGATAATAAAATCATTGATATTGATATTCAAGAAGCTTTGAACATGAAGAAAGGTATTGATGAAAGTATGTTAGAGCTTGCTGAGATATTATCATTTTAAAATGTATTTATGGAATCAGTGCTAATGAGTTGATAAATAACTTATCTTTATGCTATAATAAGTTTAATGATATAAATTCTACAAAAAATACTATAGAGTGAAGAGTTAAACTTTTCACTCTATAGTATTTTAAAAAGAAGATATTTAATGGTTTTAATTAATATTAACTAAAGAAAAATTCTGAGGTGAACTATGAACATTCCTAACATACTAACAATTATAAGGGTATTTTTAGTACCTGTATTTGTCTACCTTTTTTTTTCA
>CAZRSG010000003.1:316-31731 GCA_964602705.1 uncultured Oscillospiraceae bacterium | reverse complement strand
TTTAGATAATAATTATATATTAGCAGCATCAGTATTTATGTTAGCCGGCATAACAGATATATTAGATGGATACATAGCCCGAAAATATAATATGATTAGTAAAACCGGAAAAATCTTAGATCCGCTTGCAGATAAATTTATGCAGCTTACTGTAATTATATGTTTAGCATATGTTAAAATAGTACCACCATGGGCTATCATAATAATTATAGTAAAAGAAATTCTTATGATAATAGGTGGGATATTATTATATAAAGATAAAATTGTTGTTGCAGCTAATTGGTATGGGAAGGTTGCTACAACATTATTTTATGTGTCTATATTAGTTATAATACTATTTGAGCAAAAGTTGACAAAGGTACAAGTAAGTTCCATAATTGGTATAGCCTTAATTAGTACTATATTTGCATTTATAAAATATACAGTTAATTATAAAAAAATAAAACATAAGAGGCTTATAGTAAAAGACAATAATTAATATGATAAAAAAAATTTAAAAAACCTATAAATCTTAAAAGGGGGCAGTTATATGAGTTTACTTGTAAAAATACGTGAAAGTGCTGAATTTTTAAATAATATTAAAAAAACACAAGCAGAAATAGGGATTGTACTTGGTTCGGGGCTTGGTAGCCTAACTAATGATATAGAAAAAGCTTTAGAGGTTAATTATGGTGATATACCCCACTTTCCTATTTCAACAGTTGAAGGGCATGAAGGTAAACTTATAATTGGAACAATACGGGGCAGGCAAGTTATGGTTATGAATGGAAGGTTCCATTATTATGAAGGATATTCTATGCAAGAAATAACCTTTCCTATACGTGTTATGAAGTATATGGGGATTAATAATTTACTAATAACAAATGCTGCCGGTGGTATAAATGAAAAATTTGAACCGGGTGATTTAATGTTAATAAAAGATCATATAAAATTTTTTACAGATGGTCCACTACGTGGTGAAAATATAGATCTTTTTGGTACAAGATTTAATGATATGTCTATAGCTTATTCAGAACAACTCAGAGATTTAACAAAAGAAGTTGCATATGGTTTGGGGGTAAATTTAAAAGAAGGTGTATATTCCTTTATGCCCGGACCAAGTTATGAAACACCAGCAGAAATAAGGGCTCTTAAAATACTGGGTGCAGATGCCGTAGGGATGTCAACAGTTCCGGAAGTTATTACTGCTTCTCAATCAGGAATGAAAGTTTTAGGAATATCCTGTATAACTAATATGGCAGCTGGAATTTTGGATAAACCATTAAGCCACCAGGCAGTTATAGAAACAGCTGACTTAGTAAAAGATAAAACTATAACACTTTTAAAATCAGTTATCGAAAAATGGAAGTAATCTTTTTGTTTAAAATGGAGGTTTTGATATGCGTGAAAGTGTAATAAGAAACATAAACTTTGCCAAAGATGGTAAGCAAAAAATAGAATGGGTCAAAAAGAATATGCCGCTCCTTAGATATTTAGAGGAAGACTTTAAAAAAAATCAATATTTTAAGGGATTAAAAATACTTGTATGTATTCACCTTGAAGCAAAGACAGCATATTTAGCTAAAATATTAGCTGCAGGGGGTGCAGATGTGGCAGTTACCGGTAGTAACCCACTATCTACACAAGATGATGTTGCAGCTGCATTAGCAGAAGAAGGTTTACATGTATATGCATGGCATAAGGCAAGCGCAGAAGAATATTTTAAACATTTAAACTATACGATAGATATTAAACCGGATATAATTATTGATGATGGCGGTGATATAGTACAAATATTACATGAAAGCCGACAAGAAATTATGAAACAAGTTTTGGGTGGGTGTGAAGAAACCACTACAGGTGTTTTAAGATTAAAATCAAGGGAAAAAAACAATAAATTAGCTTTTCCTATGATAGCTGTAAATGATGCTTACTGTAAATATTTATTTGATAATAGATATGGAACAGGACAGTCAGTATGGGATGGTATTAATAGAACAACTAATTTAATAGTAAGTGGTAAAAATGTTGTAATTATTGGATATGGTTGGTGTGGTAAAGGGTGTGCAATGCGGGCAAAAGGATTAGGGGCTAATGTAATAATATGTGAAATAGACCCAATTAAAGCAATAGAGGCTGTAATGGATGGTTATGAAGTTATGCAAATGGAAAAGGCTGCTGCAATTGGTGATTTTTTTATTACTGTTACCGGCTGTAACAAGGTAATACATAAACAACATTATAGGCTAATGAAAGATGGAGTAATATTAGCAAATGCCGGTCACTTTGATGTGGAAATATGCCTTCCGGAATTAAAAGAACTTGCTATAGAGGAAAGGGAAATGAGACATAATATTATGGGCTATAAAATGCCTAATGGAAATTGGATTAACCTTTTGGCAGAGGGTCGATTAGTTAACCTTGCAGCCGGTGATGGTCATCCCGCTGAGATAATGGATATGAGTTTTGCTTTACAAGCCCTATCTGCAAAATATATAGCAAAAAACTATAAAAATATGGAGAATAAGCTTTATAAAGTACCAAAGGAAATAGATAATTATGTTGCAAAATTAAAACTCGAAAGTATGAATATTAAAATTGATACCCTTACTGATAAACAATTAAAATACCTTGCAAGCTGGCAATAATTTTAGGGTTAGTATATAAGAATAGGAGAAAAGATGACCAATATTTTAATAAAAAATGTTACGATAGTAACTATGCAAGATGACAATAAGTTAATAAAAAACGGATATCTTGCAATAACTAAAGATAAGATATCTTATCTGGGAGAAGATTTACCTAAGGATTTTTTGCCCCAGGTAATTATTGATGGTACAAATAAATTATTAATGCCCGGGATAATAAATACACATACACACACTCCTATGGTATTGCTAAGAAGCTATGCTGATAATATACCCTTGCAAGAATGGTTATTTAATAAAGTTTTTCCTAAAGAAGCTGAATTAAGTGCGGAAGATGTATATTGGGCTTCTAAATTAGCAATTCTTGAAATGATAAAATCAGGGACAACATGCTTTGCTGATATGTATTTTTACATGGATGAAATAGCAAAGGCAGTTGAAGAAACAGGTCTTAGGGCAAACCTTTCACGAGGACTACAATGTTTTAATAATAAAGTTGATATTACAAAAGATATAAGATTAATAGAAAACAAAAAACTATATGAAGATTGGAACGGAAAAGCTAATGGAAGAATTAAAATAGGTGTAGGGCCTCATTCAATTTATACTTGTACACCTGAATATATTAAACATGCTATTAATTTAGCTAAAAAATTAAATACTAACCTTCATATTCATATATCAGAAACAAGTAAAGAAAATGAAGACTGCAAACGTCTTTATAATAAAACACCAACAGAACATTTACATGATCTTGGATTTTTTGAATGTCCGACACTTGCTGCACACTGTGTACATGTATCAGATAATGATATTAAAATTTTTAAAGAAAACAATGTAAACATTGCATATAATCCGGGAAGTAACCTTAAATTAGGAAGTGGAATTGCCGATATAGATAAGTTTTTGAAAAATGATATTAATATATCCTTAGGAACAGATGGGGCATCAAGTAATAATAACCTAAATATGTTTGAAGAAATGCATTTGGCAGGCCTAATAAGCAAGGGTGTAAAAGAGGATTCCACCATAATAAAGGCATATGATGTTTTAAAAATGGCAACAGTAAATTCGGCTAAGGCACTTAGAATAGATAACAAGGTAGGACTACTTAAGCCGGGTATGAAGGCAGATATGATAATGCTTGATATAGATCAACCACATTATTATCCTATGCATGATGCAATTGCCAATTTAGTATATTCTGCACAAGCGGCTGATGTAGAAACTGTTATTGTCGATGGCGAAATTTTAATGTATAAAGGAGAAATAAAAACTATTGATAGCTCAGAAGTTTATTTTAATATAAATAAAATATATAAGAAACTTTTCACCTAAAGTTATAATATTGGGAGGATTAAACTATGAAGGACTATGAATTTTTTTCATCATATGAACTTACACATGAAAAAGGGAGAAAATCAGGACCATCAAAAGGGGGATGTGGATTAGGTTGTCTAACTTTTACAATTATAAACATTACATTTATAATTATACTTTCATGTATAATAATAAGGGTCTTTATATAAATAATCTAAATACAAATTTTAATATGATTTTTAATATTTTAAAATCTACTTTATACTTGCATAAATAGTATCATAAAAGGGAAGAGACGGAGGAATAAATTTTGAATATGTTTTGGGACTTGTTTACTGTATTCTTTAGGATTGGAGGTTTAACCTTTGGTGGTGGTTATGCTATGCTTCCAATGATGCAAAGGGAAATAGTAGAGAAAAAACAATGGGCAACAGATGAGGAAATGATTGATTATTATGCTATAGGTCAAAGTACACCCGGGGTTATAGCAGTAAATACAGCAACATTTATAGGCTATAAGTTAAAAGGTATAGGTGGGGCTATTATAGCTACTATAGGGATAGTTCTACCATCATTGATTATAATAACTTTTATAGTTGCTTTTCTTCAACAATTTCAAGAATATTTAATAATAAAACACGCATTAGCCGGTGTAAGGGTTGCTGTTACAGCCTTGATATTAGATGCAATTATAAGGCTATGGGGAAGGTCAATAAAAGATATATTAGGACTTATTATTTTTATAATATCATTTATTACTATATCATTTTTAAAAGTCTCTCCAATTATAATAATTATATCATCTGCACTTATTGGGATTATAGTTAAATTCAGGAGGCATAGCAAAGAATGATTTATTTAAAAGTCTTTTTAGAATTTTTTAAAATAGGATTATTTTCAATAGGTGGGGGATTAGCAACATTACCATTTCTTCAAGAACTTATAGGGAAATACGGCTGGATAAGTTCTCAAGATTTAATAGATATGATTGCAATTTCAGAATCTACGCCCGGTCCTATAGGTGTAAATTCTGCAACCTTTGTAGGTTATAAAACGGCAGGTTTATTTGGAGGTGTAATTGCAACAATAGGAATAATAACCCCTTCAGTAATAATTATTCTTATTATTGCTCATTATTTTTCAAAGTTTAGTGAAACAGATATTGTACGATCAGCATTCTATGGGTTAAGACCGGCAGTCCTTGGCTTAATTGCAGCAGCGGCTTTTGAAGTAGTAAAAATTTCATTATTTAATATTGATATATTTGTAAAGACTAATAATATAATAGAATTATTTAATATAAAGGCACTTATCTTATTTATAAGTTTGTTTTACTTTTTACGCAAATATAAGAAACATCCAATATTATATTTAGTATTTGCAGGGATTATAGGTATTATATTTAAATATTAAAAGGTAAAATTAAATCATAACTTTTATAAAAGGATAAATTAATTTGGAGGTTTGAAAACTGAAATACAAGAAAATCGATAGGAACTTTTATAATAGAGACACTATTTTAGTAGCTAAAGATTTAATTGGAAAATATATTATACATCAAAAAGCAGGCGGTAAATTAATAGGAAGAATTGTAGAAACTGAGGCATACAAAGGAATAAATGATAAGGCAGCTCATTCATACGGTAATAGGCGAACAAATAGGACAGAGATAATGTATGGTCCTCCCGGATATGCGTATGTATATTTAATTTATGGTATGTATCATTGTATGAATATAGTATGTGAAGCAATGGGAACACCAAATGCAGTCTTAATACGTGCCTTAGAACCAATAATGGGACAAGATTTTATGTCTTTAAATAGATATTCAAAAAAATATATTTCCCTTAATAAAAGAGAAAAGTTAAATATATCTAATGGACCCGGTAAGTTATGTGATGCAATGGGAATAAATATGAAAATAAACAAAAAGGATTTATGTGGTAATAAGATATATTTAGCCTATGTAAAAGATGAAGAAATTAAAAAAGAAAGCATACAAGCAAGACCACGAATAAATATTAATTATGCAGAGGAAGCTATACATTATCCATGGCGTTTTATCTTAAAAGATAGTTCTTATATTTCAAAAAAGTAAAATTAATATAAAGGATTTATATTATATGGGCGAAAAATAGTCGCCTTTTTTTATTTAAAAATATATGAGTATATTTAAGTTAACATTCTATATACTATAAACTATACAAAGAAAATTAGCCTTAAAGGAGTGGGATAATGAGCCATTATACAGCAGAAGAAAAAGACAATAAAAGAAATGATGAAGAAAAAGATAAAGATAAAGATGAAAGAAAAGATCAACAAATAAAAGAATTTGGATCAGCAACTGTAAAAAATAAAAAAGGAAATATCCACTGCTTAACAGTAATAGGGCAGGTAGAGGGGCATCTCATCTTACCTTCACAAAACAAAACAACTAAATATGAGCATGTAATCCCTCAACTTGTTGCAATTGAAGAAAGTGAAGATATTGATGGTCTTTTAATAGTTCTTAACACAGTTGGGGGAGATGTAGAAGCAGGATTAGCCATTGCTGAAATGATTGCAAGCATGAAAAAGCCAACAGTATCACTCGTATTAGGTGGTGGTCATAGCATAGGTGTCCCCTTGGCAGTAGCAGCAAAGGTTTCCTTAATAGCTCCTTCCGCCACAATGACAATACATCCAATAAGGATGACAGGCCTTGTGATAGGTGTACCTCAAACATTTGAACATTTTGATAAAATGCAGGAAAGGGTAGTACAATTTATTGCAAAAAACTCAAAAATATCAAAGGAAAAGTTTAAATCATTGATGTTAAAAACGGGTGAATTAGCAAATGATGTAGGAACTGTTTTGTTTGGAGAAGATGCAGTAAAGTATAATTTGATTGATAAATTAGGAGGAGTATCGGACGCTTTGGAAGAACTATATAAGATGATAGAAAAGAATAAAAAATCAGCAGAAAATTAAAGGAGGGAAACTTTTAAAATGTTAATACATTCTATAGTACCACATCGTCTTATATTTGATGAAAGAAAAAATGATATAGATAAATTTGAGAAACAATATATAAACTTTGAAAATGGAATACTTGAAGTAGGATTAAGTGATGATAATTCATATAGGATTAACAGAATAATTACCACATCTTTAAAACCTTATTTAGATGATGATTATCAACCTGGTAGCCTTTATTTTAAAAAATGATAGAAAAATTAACGTTAATGTGGTATATTTAAAAGAGAAATCTGTATAATTATTATTTAAGATATTAAATTAACTTAATATGTGTATGGGGGGAATGTAATTATGGCTTTAATAAATGCAGTAATTTTAGGAATAGTACAAGGAATAACAGAATTTTTACCCATTAGTAGTTCAGGGCATTTAGTGATATTCCAAGAGATATTTGGAATGACGGACATAGAAGAAACAAATTTGTTATTTGATGTGCTACTTCATTTTGGCACCTTGATTTCTATCATTGTGGTATATTATAAAGATATATGTTATTTAATAAAAGAATTTTTTAAAATGCTATTTGATATTGGAAAAGGGAAATTTAATATAAATAAATCGCCATATCAAAGGTTACTTATATTAATTATTCTTGCAACTATACCAACAGCAGTATTGGGTCTTTTATTTAAAGATTTTGCAGAAAAGATGTTTTCGTCAATTAGGATAGTGGGGATTTCATTAATAATTACAGGATTTCTACTTTGGCTAACTAATAAATTAAAACAGGGTAAAAAAGATGAAAGAAATACTAAGTATTCTAACGCCTTAGCTATAGGACTTTTCCAGAGTATAGCAATAACACCGGGGATATCTCGTTCAGGTTCAACAATAGTAGGGGGATTATTTTTAGGATTTAATAAAGAATTTGCTATTAAGTTTTCATTTTTAATATCTATTCCGGCAGTTTTGGGGGCGTTGATATTACATATTCCTGACTTGATTTCTTTAATAAATCATGGTCAAGTTCTTACATTCCAATTAATCCAATATATTATAGGAATGATAACAGCAGCAGTTGTAGGAATCTTATCAATTAAGTTTTTAATAAATCTATTAAATAAGGGAAAGTTTTATTTATTTTCATTTTATTGCTGGTTGGTAGGTGTAGGAGTAATTATATATAGTTTCTTTTAAATGCTTTAGTTTTTTATAAACATAAGAAGTTTTTTAAATAGGGGTAAGGGTGATTTTATGAGCAAGTCAACAAATAATAAGACAGATAAAGTCAGATCCAAACAAGGGAAAATACAATTTAATATTTATCAGGAAATAACATCAATAGTAATTATAGTATCCGGCTTATTAATGGGAATAAGTTTATATCTAAATGCAGGAGGTATTTTTGGAACTTATTTTAAAAGATTATCTTTTGGTTTATTGGGATATATTTCTTTTATCATTCCTTTAATTGTTATTGTATACGGTATCCATTATACAATAAAAAAAGGTGAAATAGGAAAAGCTTATAAGTATATTTTAGTAACCATACTTATATTAACATTAAGTGCAATAGTACATATTATCTTTTATACTCCCGATATTGAAATGACCTTTAAGGAAAGTGTCTCTTTTTTTTACTATACAAGTCAACTTGGTTGTGGAGGCGGAGTAATAGGATTTTTAATAGGGGCACCGCTTATTAATTTTTTGGGGATATGTGGCTCAAGTATAATTTTAATTGCTTTTATAATAATTATAGGTTTAATAATTACAGAAATATCTTTTTTTAAAATTATTGGGAAACTTTTTATACTTATAAAAAATAAAATAAAAGATACTTTAGATATTAAACTTAAAAAGACAGGCTTAAAAGAAGAAAAAGATTTAATAAATACTGATAAAAATTATGATAAAGATATTATTATAGAAGAGTTAGGACAAGTTGTTCTTGATATAAAAAATAAGGAACAAAATCAAAATTTAAAAGGGAAAAAACAAGATGAAAAAAAACTTAATATAGATCAAGATGAAGAAAATAAAACAATGATAGAGGTAGCTTCAAGCCATAACAAAAAGACTGATGACTATATATTTCCACCTAAAGACTTATTAAGTTTACCAACTATTAATGATGACCAGAAGACTTCGCTTACCAATTTAAGGACTAATGCAAAAAAATTAACTGCGACCTTAAAAAGTTTTGGTGTAGACGCTAAGATAATGCAGGTTAGCAAAGGACCTACGGTTACAAGATATGAATTACAACCAAATGCAGGTGTTAAAGTAAGTAAAATTGTAAATTTAGCTGATGATATAGCACTAAACCTTGCAGCATCTATGGTAAGAATAGAAGCCCCAATACCGGGTAAGGCTGCTATTGGAATAGAGATACCTAATGAAGAAATAACAACAGTACATTTTAGGGAAGTAATTGAAAGTGATGAATTTTCAAATCATCCATCAAAGCTTGCTTTTGCTTTAGGCAAGGATATAGCTGGTAAAAGTATAGTTGCAGATATAGGTAAAATGCCGCATTTATTAATAGCCGGGGCAACAGGATCCGGTAAGAGTGTTTGTATCAATACCTTAATTATGAGTATTCTATATAATGCACACCCAGATGAAGTAAAGTTGGTAATGATTGATCCAAAAGTTGTTGAACTTGGAATATATAATGGAATACCACATTTATTAATACCAGTAGTTACGGATCCTAAAAAAGCTGCCGGTGCCCTTAATTGGGCTGTCCATGAAATGACAGAACGATATACTAGTTTTGCAGATAATAATGTTAGAGATTTGGAAGGTTATAATCAATTAATAAAGGAAAGACAAGAAGGAGACTATTTACCGAATATAATTATTATAATAGATGAATTATCGGATCTAATGATGGTAGCCCCTAATGAGGTAGAGGATTCAATATGTCGGTTGGCACAAATGGCAAGGGCAGCAGGTATGCACCTAATTATAGCAACTCAACGCCCATCAGTTGATGTAATTACAGGAGTTATAAAGGCAAACATACCTTCAAGGATTTCATTTGCTGTTGCCTCACAGGTAGATTCCAGGACAGTTTTAGATATGGGTGGAGCAGAAAAATTGCTTGGAAAAGGTGATATGTTATTTTATCCATCCGGTGCAAGTAAACCTAAAAGGTTACAAGGGGCTTTGGTGTTAGATAAAGAAGTAGAAAGTGTAGTAAAAAGTGTAAAGGTGAATTCAAATGCGGACTATAATGAAGACATAATTGAAAAGATAGAGACAGAAAATCAGTTAGCTAATATAGAAGAAGATGATACAGACGAACTTTTAAGTAGTGCCATAGATTTGGTAGTAAATGATGGTCAAGCATCAATATCAATGATTCAACGCCGTTTAAAAGTAGGGTATGCAAGGGCTGCAAGAATGATAGATCAAATGGAACTGCGAGGAATAGTTGGAGAATTTCAAGGAAGCAAACCAAGGCAAGTACTTATAAGCAAAGAAGAATATAATGAAATGTTAATGCATAGCAGTGATGATAGCTAAATAAAAAGATGAAAGGTGATATTATTATGTCAGCAAAAGTTGTAGATGGAAAAAAACTATCTATAAAAATAAAAGAAGAATTAAAAGATGAAGTAAAAGAATTAAAATTACAGGGTTTAAAGCCAGGATTAGCTGTTATATTGGTAGGTGATAATCCGGCATCAAGAGTTTATGTTAATTCAAAAAAAAGAGCATGTGAAGAAATAGGTATTTATTCCGAAGAATATTCTTTGTCAAAGGAAACAAGCCAAGAAGATATAATAAAGCTAATAGAAAAATTGAATGTAAAAGAAAACATCCATGGAATATTAGTACAACTACCTTTACCGGAACATATTAACGAACAAAAGGTAATTAATATAATCAATCCCTTAAAAGATGTGGATGCATTCCATCCCATAAATGTAGGAAAAATTATGCTAAATGATGCCTTATTATTACCCTGCACACCTGCCGGTATAATGGAAATAATTAAAGAATCCGGGGTTAAGGTAGAAGGTAAAGAATGTGTTATTGTTGGTAGAAGTAATATTGTTGGAAAACCACAAGCAATGCTATTATTACACCAACATGGCACAGTAACAATATGCCATTCCAGAACAAAAAACCTTAAAGAGGTATGCTTAAGGGCAGATATTCTTGTGGTAGCTGTGGGGGTAGCACAACTAATAACAGGTGATATGATTAAACCGGGAGCAATAGTAATTGATGTAGGGATGAATAGGTTAGAAAATAAGAAATTAGTTGGGGATGTAGATTTTAATAGTGCAGTTAAGGTTGCAAGTGTAATAACACCTGTCCCAGGCGGTGTTGGTCCTATGACAATAGCAATGTTGATGAAAAACACTATAATCGCCTCAAAACAAATTTTTAATTCTTGACAGTAAAATTAAAAAAGATTACAATTAACATATATATATATTTATACACCAAAATATATATTTATATTATATTTTAATATCCTCAGGAAGAATTTTAAAATAAAAGATATAATTAATTTGTAAAATTTATAATTGTAAGTATTAAAATTAAAAAAGACTATGTATAAAGAGGAAACATAAAGGGAGGTGCGAGGTATTACAGAAACAAAAGATATACTAATATTAATATTTAGTTCACTCGGTATAGCAGTAATTTCGGGTATATTATTCTTCCGATTTGGAATTGCATATAGAAAAAAGATTGCTGAAGCAGAGATAAATAGTGCAGAAGAAGAAGCCAAACGGATTATTGAAGATTCTTATAAAACTGCAGAAAATAAAAAAAGGGAACTTTTATTAGAAGCTAAAGAAGAAACACATAAGAATAGGACGGAATTAGAAAGAGAACTAAGAGAACGAAGAAATGAAATGCAGCGCTTGGAACGAAGGATACAAAAAAAGGAAGAAAATTTAGATAAAAAGTCAGAAAATTATGAAATTAAAGAAGAAAAATTAAATAAAAAGTTAAAAGAATTGCAAGAACTTAATGATAAAGTTACTGAAATTAAAAAAACACAACTTGTAGAATTAGAAAAGATATCAGGACTAACATCATTAGAAGCTAAAGAATATTTATTGAAAAATATTGAAGATGAAGTAAAACATGAAGCTGCAATTATGATAAATGACATTGAAAATAAAGCTAAAGATGAAGCCGACCAAAAGGCAAAGAACATTGTCAGTTTAGCCATACAAAAGTGTGCGGCAGACCATGTGGCAGAAACTACTGTTTCAGTAGTTCCCTTGCCTAATGATGAAATGAAAGGAAGAATTATTGGAAGAGAAGGACGAAATATCAGAACATTAGAAACTTTAACAGGTATAGATTTAATTATAGACGATACACCTGAGGCAGTGATTTTATCAGGATTTGACCCAATTCGTCGTGAAGTAGCAAGAATAGCACTCGAAAAGTTGATTGTAGATGGTAGGATACATCCGGCAAGGATAGAAGAAACAGTTGAAAAAGCCAGGAAAGAGGTAGAAAACACTATAAGACAAGAGGGTGAGCATGCAACTTTTGATACAGGGGTACATGGTTTACATCCTGAACTAATTAAGCTTTTAGGTAAATTAAAATTTAGAACAAGTTATGGTCAAAATGTTCTTAATCACTCAATAGAGGTATCTCATTTGGCAGGTATTTTGGCAGGAGAATTGGGTTTAGATGCACATTTAGCCAAAAGGGCAGGCTTACTGCATGATATAGGTAAGGCTACTGATCATGAAGTTGAAGGTACGCATGTTACGATAGGGGCAGACATAGCAAAAAAATATAAAGAAAATCCAAAAGTAATACATGCTATTATGGCCCATCACGGAGATATTGAGCCGGAAACAATTGTTGCCTGTTTGGTACAGGCTGCAGATACTATTTCGGCGGCAAGACCGGGAGCAAGACGTGAAACATTAGAAAGCTATATAAAAAGATTAGAAAAGCTTGAAGAAATAGCAAATTCATTTAATGGTGTAGATAAAAGTTTTGCAATTCAAGCAGGTAGGGAAGTTAGGATAATGGTTAAACCTGAGGATGTAAGTGATAGTGAGACAGTTATAATATCAAGGGATATTGTAAAAAAGATAGAAAAAGAATTAGAATATCCGGGACAAATAAAGGTAAATGTTATTAGGGAAACAAGAGCAATAGAGTATGCAAAATAAAAATAAAAAAATAGAGTGTAAAATTTAAATTTTACACTCTATTTTTTTTGTTTTTAAAAGACTTGCAATAAAGGTCAAAATAAATGTATAATATAATAGTAAGCATAAACCGTGTAGTACTATGGCTTATATTAGCATAAAATGTCTTATTTTGTAGAAAGGATTAAACAATATTTTATGGAAAGTAATAAAGGTAAAACCATAAGTAACATTGTTAAATTAGATCTTATTATTAAAAAAGCTGTTTCAGCTATAGATAAGGGCAAAGAACAAATTCATGAAATAGCAGAATCTTCATATAAAGAATGCAAAAGATTAGAGTTAGAATTACAAGACTTAAAAATAAAAACAAATGAAGTCATACAAAAGGTAGAATTATTAGAAAGAAAGCTAAAAAATAGTCGGCAAAAGTTAATGCAGGTGAGTAAAGAGTTTAAAGGAATATCTGATCAAATGCTTAGAGAAACCTATGAGGAGGCAGACAATCTTAGAATAGAATTAGCAGTTAAAAGAGAACAAGAGCAAAATCTTATTTCAAGACGTAACGAACTTGAAATTCGTCTTAAAGAGGCATACAAAACACTTGAAAGAGCAGAAACTTTGATATCTCAAATTGCTGTTGTTATGGAATATTTATCGGGTGACTTAATAGATATTAGTTTACAATTAGAAGATATTCAGCAAAAAAGACTTTTTGCTACAAAAATTATAAAGGCACAGGAAGACGAACGTCAACGAGTAGCACGTGACATTCATGATGGACCGGCTCAAACAATGTATAATGTTGTTTTAAAAACTGAATTATGTGAAAAGCTAATTGAAAAAGATATAAATAAAACAAAAATAGAATTAAAAAATTTAAAAGAAATTATGAGTAAGTGCTTGCATGATACTCGAAGAATAATATATGATTTGCGACCAATGTCTTTAGATGATTTGGGTTTAATACCAACTATAGAAAATTGTATTACAGAACATGAAAAAGAAAACAATATTAAGATTGAGTTTAATAATAATGGTATCTTTGAAGAAATTAATCCTGCTATTACAGTAACAATATTTAGAATTATTCAAGAAGCTTTAAATAACATAAAAAAACACGCTAAAGCTTATAATGTAACAATTAATTTATTTATTGCTCAAAAAGCCTTATCGTTAATAATATATGATGATGGTATTGGTTTTAAATTAGATGATTTAAATAATAAAAGTCATGGCACAAATAGTGGATTTGGCCTAATAAGTATAAAAGAACGTGTAGAATTATTAGAAGGTATTTATAAGATTCAATCAGATATAGGTAGAGGCACTCGTATAAGTGTACAAGTACCAATAGAATAATAAAATATAAATAATAGGGGGCAAAAAATGAATGAAATTAAAGTAATGATTGCTGATGACCATTCAATGGTAAGACAAGGGCTAAAACAGATTATTGAATTAGAGCAAGATATTAAAGTAATAGCCCAGGCATCTAATGGTGAGGAGACTATCACTACTGCATTAGAAACTAATCCGGATATAATTCTTATGGATATTAATATGCCTAAATTAAACGGAATTCAAGCTATTTCAAAATTAAAAGAAAAAGGATGTAATTCTAAAGTAATAGTATTAACTATACATACTGATAAAGAATATCTTATAAAAACCCTTCAATTAGGGGCAAGCGGATATGTCTTAAAGGATGCTGATGCAGATTTGTTAATTCGTGCTATATATAGTGTATATAGGGGAGGGTCATTTGTTCAACCAACAATGACAACTGATATTATAAAAGATCTTACAAAAACCACAAGCTATGGTTTAGGAAATAAAAAAAATAAAAGCGTACTTACTCAAAGGGAATTAGAAGTACTAAGCCTAATATCAAAGGGCATGTTAAATAAAGAAATAGCAGCAGAATTATTTGTAAGTGAAAAAACAGTTAAAAATCATGTATCAAATATATTTAAAAAATTACATGTTTCAGATAGGACACAGGCAGCTATATATGCACTTAAAAATGACTTAATAATCTAAAAAAGACTGTAAATATAAGTGATTATATAATTATAAAGAAATAAGAGGTGTAATCATGTTAGGAATAGTATCAAAAAAGAACAAAAATATAATAGTAATGATAATAGTAGCTTGGATTATTTTTATGTTTCAATATATATTAAAATTGAATTTATATGGTGATAATAAAACAAATGTAAGCAGCAGTATATCAAGTGTAGAAATATTAATTCCTAACGGGGCTTCCACAAATGATATAGCAATAATATTAAAAGAAAAAGGAATTATAGAAAGTAAATTAATTTTTAAAATTCTTTCAAAAATTAATAAAAATGATGGACAATATAGATATGGAATTCATATATTAGACACTTCTATGGATTATAAAAAAATTATGTCTGAATTAAAAAAAATAACAATGACTAACGAAACATTAAGAATTACTATACCTGAGGGATATGAAATAAGACAAATAATTAATAAACTAGCTGATGAAAATATAATAAACAAAAAAACATTTGAATATTTAGTAGATCACGGGAACTTTAACTATGATTTTATTAATAGTATACCTGTGAGGAAAAACCGTTTAGAAGGTTATCTTTTTCCGGATACCTATGAAATTTATATTAATATAAAAGAAGAAGATATTATAATAAAAATGCTTGATAGATTTAAAGAAAAATTTAAGGATGAATATTATCAAAGAATCCAAGAGTTAGGGATGACATTAGATGAAATAATAACATTAGCCTCAATAATTGAACGTGAGGTTATGTTAGATAGTGAACGCTCTATAGTTTCATCTGTATTTTATAATAGATTAAAAGATAAAACTTATCCATATTTGGAATCATGTGCTACAGTACAATATATATTAGGTGAAAGAAAACCGGTATTAACATTAAAAGATACAAAAATAGATTCACCTTATAACACATATAAGTTTCCCGGATTACCACCGGGACCAATTGCTTCACCGGGAGAAGAATCTATAAAAGCAGCCCTATATCCGGATAAGACTGATTATATGTTTTTTAGTTCTAACGGTGATGGAAGCCATACTTTTTCTAAAACATATGAAGACCATTTAAAAACTCTTAAATAGTTTTAGGATTAAAATATATTAACAAGGAGAAAAGGTTTGGAAAATAACAAGATTAATTATTCATATATAACAGAATACCTTAACGAAAAAAACCCAAAGAAAAAGGGGCTTTTAAAAGAATTAGAAGAATATGCCTATCAAAATAAAATACCAATCATAAGACCTGAAGTAGCACAATTTATTTTAACAATAACAAAAATAGCAAATCCTAATAATATTCTTGAGATAGGAACAGCTATTGCCTATTCAGCAATTGTATTATCTGCCGGTCTGCAAGAATTAGGCAAGATAACTACAATAGAAAAAGATAATCAAATGGCAAATATTGCTCAAGAGAATATAATCAGGGCAAATAAGCAAAATACAATTAAAATTATTAATGATGATGCAAAAAATGTATTGCCAATGTTAAAAGGAAAATATGATCTTATATTTATGGATGCTGCAAAAGGTCAATATCCGAAATTCTTACCAGCCTGTTTAAGTCTTTTAAAAACGGAAGGTATTCTTATTACAGATAATGTATTATATAAGGGTATGGTAGCAAATAAAGCATTAGCAAATGCACGAAATAAAACCATAATTAAAAGATTACAAGAATATAATACTCAAATAATGAAACACCCTGATCTAATTAGTTCTATCATTCCTATTGGAGATGGTGTTGCAATATCTTATAAGAAAGGAAACGTTTATGAATAAACCTGAATTATTAGCACCGGCAGGTAATATGGAAAAACTAAAAATGGCTTTACTATATGGTGCAGATGCTGTATATATTGGAGGGAAACACTTTGGATTAAGGGCATCAGCACAAAATTTTGATATAGAGCAAATAAAAAGAGCTGTTGAATTAACACATAAAAAGGGAAGAAAGATATATCTGACAGTAAATATTATTCCTCATAATGAAGATCTTGAAAAGTTACCACAATATATAAAGCAAATAAAGGATACCGGTATTGATGCAGTAATAGTTTCTGATATAGGGGTATTTTCAATAGTAAAAGAGCTTGCACCAAAATTTAATATTCATATTAGTACTCAAGCAAACAATGTCAATTGGAAAAGTGTTCAAACTTGGCATACATTAGGAGCAAAAAGGGTTGTACTTGCAAGGGAACTATCCTTACGAGAAATTAAAGAAATAAAAGAAAAAACAAAAAACGATGTAGAATTAGAAGCTTTTATTCATGGTGCAATGTGTATATCATATTCGGGTCGATGCCTATTAAGCAACTATATGACAGGAAGGGATGCTAATAGGGGGGAATGTGCTCAACCTTGTAGATGGAAATACTATCTAACAGAGGAAAAGAGACCGGGAATATATATGCCGGTAGTAGAAGATGATAGGGGTACCTTTATATATAACTCTAAAGACTTATGTATGATTAAATATATACCACAGCTTATACAAAGTGGTATAACAAGTTTCAAAATAGAGGGAAGAATTAAAAGTGCTTATTATGTGTCAACTGTTGTAAAAGCATACAGGGAAGCTATAGATGCATATTTTAATAATCCTAATGAATATGTATTTAATGATATATGGCAAGAAGAATTAGAAAAGGTTAGTCATAGGGAATATACGACTGGATTTTATTTGGATAAACCCACCAGTCAAGCACAAAACTATAAAACAAGCACTTATATTAGGAATTATGATGTTGTTGGAATAGTAAAGAAATATGATAAAGAAACTAAGCTTGCAACTATAGAACAAAGAAACAAGGTATCTATTGGTGATATAATTGAAATAGTTCAACCGGGAAAAGATTTTATTACACATACAATTAAGACAATGCTTGATGAAGAAAATAAAAGTATTATAAATGCCCCACATCCACAAATGATTTATAAAATTTATATAAGAGAAGCTATTAAACCTAATTCTATTTTACGAAAAGAAGCTGATTAGTACGTATAAGACGCCTTCTATCCGGTTAAAATATAAGAAGATATATTTTAACCGGATAGAAGGTGTAATTATTGAATTATAATAAAAGGCTTATCACCATTACTTATTTTATTATTTTATTTTTTATTTTAACTATTGGTAGACTTATATTCTTTCAACTAATCAAAAGTGAACAATTGCTACAAGAAGTAATCAATCAACGGTCGATTAAAGTAAAATTAAAAAATATTAGAGGTAATATATATGATAGAAATATGATACCTTTTACAGAACGTGAAGACTCATATTATGCAATAGTTATGGCAAGTCATATTGATAAAATTGATGATATCTCAAATAAACTATCCCAATATACAAGATATAATAGTAATGAAATTAAAGCACTATTAACAAGTTCAAAAAAACCTGTAAAAATTATTATAGATAAAGAAAAAGAATCAATACTTGATAATATTATTGACCATCCCGAGATAAAAATTATAGAAGTATCTAAAAGGTATGGTGAAGAATCCCTTGCAAGACATATGATAGGTTATGTAAATGATCTTGATAATGTGGGTTATTATGGTTTAGAAAAAACATTTGATAAATATCTTAGAACTGAAAAAGAACAAGTTGTAAAAATTATTGGAGATGTAGCTAATCGTTCTATACCGGGATTAGGTTATAGGTTAACTAAACAAAATAATAATAATAAAGGGCTTTTATTAACCTTAGATTATCATATACAAAACATTTCAGAAAAGATAGCAAATCTTCAATTACAAAGCGGAGCAGTTATTATATCAGAAATAAAAACCGGTAATATATTAGCAGTAACAAGTAGACCTAATTTTATACAAACCGATATTAAAAATCATATTAATAGTAATGGTGATGAACTTATTAATAAGGCTTTTTGTGCCTATGATGCTGGATCAATATTTAAGATTATAACCGCAGCTGCCGGTTTAGAAGAAAAAAAAGTTTCCTTAGACACAGCATTTAATTGTAATGGTGTAGTTAATGTTACAGAAAAAGAATTTATGTGCCATAAAGAAGAAGGCCATGGTGAAATTAATTTTCTGCATGCATTTGCACACTCATGTAATATAGCCTTTATAGAATTGGGTTTACAAATAGGATATAACCCCATTATGGATATGGCAAGAAGATTTGGTTTAGGAAAAGCAGTTAAGATATATGATGGATTAGAACAAGACATCGGTAATATACCTCAAAAGAAATATGTTTCTAATAGGGAAATTGCAAATATATCTATTGGGCAAGGTGAAATTCTAATTACCCCTATTCAAGCATTAGATATGGTGATGACAATTGCTAATAATGGTATTAGGAAAAAGGTAAATATTGTTGATTCAATAATTGATGATAAAGGGACAATATTTAAAAAGATAAGTATTAATAAGGATGAAAAAATAATAGATAAAAAAATAGCACAAGATATACAAAAAGCTATGCAAGAAGTCGTAATTTCCGGGACAGGACAAATGGTTACCTTACAAGAATATGGTGGAGCGGGAGGTAAAACAGCAAGTGCTGAGACTGGGTGGATAGTTAATAATCAAGCAAAAGTACATGGCTGGTTTGCAGGATATTTTCCGGCTGAGGCACCAAGGTATGCGATGGTTGTATTTGCCGAAGATGGTAAACAGGGGGGAACTAGTGCAGCTCCGGTATTTAAAGAAATAGCTGAGGAAATGTTGAAAATGGGATATTAAATATAAAAAAAGTTTTTTTATATTTAACAAACATATTGCTTTTGATATTGATTTATTTACATAAAAACAGTATAATAGCTTATATAAAAGTAATAGGAATGATAAATATTATATCATAAAAGATTTTACCTATATGACTTTTTCAATAAATGTTGGGGGTAAAATATTGGGCTCAATAGTAAATTGTTTTGCAATTATTTTCGGTGGAAGTATTGGAATATTAATTAAAAAAGGAATATCTGAAAAAATGGAAAAAGCTATAATGAATGCTTTAGCACTTTCCGTGTTATATATAGGGCTTACAGGTTCTTTATTGGGGAAAAATATCTTAATTATAATTTTTTCTTTAACAATTGGTAGCCTATTAGGTGAATGGGTAGACTTAGATAAAAGAATGAATTTATTAGGAAATTGGTTGGAAAATAAATTCAAAAAAGATAGGAGTAAAAGTTCTATATCACAAGCTTTCGTAACATCAAGCTTATTATTTTGTGTTGGAGCTATGGCGGTTGTAGGGTCATTACATAGCGGTTTAAGTGCAAACAATGATACCTTATTTGCAAAATCCTTAATTGATGGACTTGCAGCACTTATTCTTGCATCCAGTTTAGGAATAGGAGTATTATTATCAGGTCCTTTAGTTTTAATATATGAAGGGAGCATTATAATTTTTGCAAAAATAATTGCCCCGTATTTAACCACACCAGTAATAAATGAGATGACTTGCATAGGATCTTTAATAATAATAGGCATAGGATTAAATATGTTAGGAATATCAAAATTAAAAATTATGAACTTTTTACCTTCAATTTTTTTACCTATCATTATATATTTATTTATTAGCTAAACATTGTAATAGTTAATTAAATTTTAAATTTAATAAAAAACACTATATTTTATCTTATTAAAACTATACAATAATCGGAGGCTTTCTGATGAAAAGATTATATTTATTTTTATTTTTAATAAACCTTTTATTTATACCTTTAACCTATAAAACATATGCAAATGAAAATTATATGGAAAAAATTATAAATGAAATAGAAAATCAAATTATAGTTAAGTTTAAAAGTGAAATAAAAAATGATAGAACATTATTACAAGTTTCACCAATAGATATAAATAAAAATCAATATAAAAAGATATCGTCAGACACTTATCTTGTTGATCTAAACGAATATTCTAATCCCGAAGATATAATACAAGAATATAAAAACAATGCTTCCGTTGACTTTGTTGAAAAAAATAAGTTGCTTAACCTTTTTGATATAGTTAATGATACACATTATCCAAGCCAATGGGAGTTAGAAGCAATAAACGCAACACAAGCTTGGAACTACTTTATATATGCTAAAAAAACTCCTATTGTAGTTGCGGTAATTGATACAGGTATTAATACAAGCCATCCGGACTTAATAGGTAAAATTGCAGAAGGTGGTAAAGATTTTGCTGAAACAGGTAGTATAGAAGACGAACATGGACATGGGACTGCAGTTGCCGGAATAATAGCCGCTAATACTAATAATGGTATAGGAGTGGCAGGAGTATGTGGATATTTTGATGTTAAGGTTCTTCCCCTTAAGGTTGTTAAAATAGTTGATGGCAAGCCCCTTATTTCTTTAGACAAAGTTCTTGAAGCCCTTGAGTATGCCATACAAAAAAATGTAGATATAATAAATATTAGCTTAGGGAATCCAGAATATAATCGCTTAGAAAACTATAAAATACAAAAAGTTATATCAAAGGGTATTACAGTTGTAGCAGCAGGCGGAAATGATAAGGATGATAGATTAAACTATCCTGCATCATATGATAATGTAATATCAGTAGGTTCTATAGATGAAAATAAAAGTAGATCAGATTTTTCGAATTTTAATGATAAAATAGATTATGTAGCCCCTGGTAGATCAGTACAAACTTGTAAGTTAGATGGTGGCTATGGTGAGCAGTCCGGCACCTCATTTTCAAGTCCTATAGTTGCAGGCTTAATTGCAAATTTAAAATCTTTATCACCGGATATAAGCTTATCTGAAATTAATCAAGTTTTACAAGCTACAACAATAGATTTAGGTGCTTCTGGAAAAGATAATTATTATGGTTATGGTTTGATACAAAACCACGAAGCTATTTTAGAATTATTGGATAGTATTATTGAGCCGGAAAAGGTTGGGTCTTTAAATAATGATTTTATAGTTCAATATCCTATCTATGAATTTATTGAAGGAAATGAAAATATTTCAATAAATTCAGCAGACAATATTACAATCAAGACAACTATTGCAAATTATTCTGACTTCTCTAATACTATTACTGTATTTTCAGCAATTTATAATAACAATAACTATCTTTTGGATGTTAAAATAAAAACAATTGAATTTCAAGCAAATGAAACGAAGAATTATATTCAAGAAATAAATCTATATGATTTAGAAGAAGTTCACGAATTAAAAACATTTATATTTTATGATATCAGTGATAAATCCCCTACTCCTATTATTAAACCAATAATTTGCTTGAATTAAGTGTGGATTTTATAAAAAAATTATATGATATATAAAGTTATTGGCTTAAATTTAATAAAGAAAGATTATAAATAAGGTCGTACTTGGAAAACTTAAGAAGGACCTTTTTGTTTGTTAATAATTAAAGGCTTTATTTTTGTATAAAAATAAATTATAATGTATAGTAATGTATAGTAATGTATAAAAGTTATTATTTTTAAAATTGATTCTAAGGAGAGGGACTAATTGGGTAGAAGAGCAGCAAGAGAATATGCTTTTCAATTGCTTTATCAGGTAGATATGCGTATGGGCGATGAAGACATAATTTTGCAGAACTTTTTTGAGGAGAATGATTTAAAGAAAGGTCAAATAGACTATATTAAAAAAGTCATTATCGAAATTCAAAAAAGTATAAATAATATAGATAGCTTAATTGAAGAGAACTCTATAGATTGGAAATTAAACAGGATATCAAAGGTTGTTTTGGCTATATTGAGGTTATCCATATTTGAAATGATGGAAATGCCTGATATTCCGGCTGAAGTTTCAATAAATGAAGCAATAGAATTAGCCAAAAAATATGATAGTGAAAAGGCAGGAGCCTTTATTAATGGTTTGTTGGGGGCAGTTAAAAATCAATTATCAAAATGACCTTTATTTAAAAACTTTTTATTAAAATGTATGATAATGATATTTTGAAAGGGGGAAGTATGTGAGTACACAAATTTTATCAGTGAGTGAGGTTAATAATTATATTAAAGCTCTTATGGATAGTGATATAATATTACCAGATGTTATTGTGAGGGGTGAGATTTCTAATTTTGTATTGCATTATTCGGGACATATGTACCTAACTTTAAAGGATGAGAATAGTGTTATTAAAGCAGTTATGTTTAAGGGAGCTAATAGCAAATTAAAATTCAACCTTGAAAATGGCATGAAGATTATAGCACAAGGTAAAGTTTCTGTTTACGAGAGATCCGGCCAGTATCAGTTATATATGCAGGATGTTCAACCGGATGGACTTGGTGCATTGCATGTTGCTTTTGAACAGCTTAAAGCTAAGTTACAAAAAGAAGGTTTGTTTGATAGCACAAGAAAAAAGAACCTGCCTAAATATCCTAAAAAAATAGGTGTTGTGACTTCATCTACCGGGGCAGCTATTAGAGATATTTTAAATATATTAGGACGTAGATATCCTTATGCTGAGGTGAATATATATCCGGTATTAGTACAGGGTGACCAAGCGTCTTATCAAATTTCGGAAGGTATAGATTATTTTAATCGGAAAGAAAGTGTAGATGTTATTATTATAGGTCGTGGTGGTGGTTCCATTGAAGAATTATGGGCATATAATGAGGAAAGGCTTGCACGAAAAATTGCTGCATCCAATATTCCTATAGTTTCAGCTGTTGGTCATGAAACTGACTTCACCATTTCAGATTTTGTTTCAGATTATAGGGCACCTACCCCATCTGCTGCAGCTGAGATTGTAACACCTTCACGAATAGAGTTAAAAGATAAGATTAATAATATTAATACAAGTTTATATTTTTTAATTAATCATAAAATTGAAACTAACAGAAAACACTTAGACAATCTTAAGCAATCATACATGCTTAAAAACCCTATCGATAAAATATCACAATATAGGGTTTTACTTGATGACTATATAAAATATTTAATAAGAAATATGGAAATAGCACTAAAAAACAAAAAAGAGCAATTAAGTTTATTAGCTACAAATTTAGATGCCTTAAGCCCTTTAGCAGTAATATCAAGGGGATATGTAGTAATGAGGAATATAGATAAACAAATTATAAAAAGTATAAAAGGTATATCTATTAAAGATTCTGTTAATATAACTTTAATAGATGGTGAAGTTTGTTGTGAAATAAAAGATGTAATTAAAAAAGTTACAGGGGGTAAAGATAATGGTAAAAACTAAGGACTTTGAAAAATCTTTAAAGGAATTAGAGGATATTGTTAAAAAATTAGAAACCGGTGAATTAACATTAGAGGAATCGTTTGATTTTTTTCAAAAAGGTGTAGATCTATCAAAAGTATGTTCTAAAATATTGGATGATACTGAGCAAAAAGTAAATATTTTAATAAAAAATGAAGAAGAAGAAATTGTACAAGAAGTGTTTGACCTAAATGTGGAGGCTTGAAATGCAGTTTAATCAAATGTTAAATGACATAATAAATACTATTAATGAAAGTCTTAATATCTATGTTAATGAACAAAAAAACTTGCAAAATAATATATATAAAGCAATGAGATATAGTTTATTTGCTGGTGGGAAAAGACTAAGACCTGTATTAACAATAGCATCCTATAAGCTTTTTAAAGATAATATAGATATAGTAATACCAATGGCTTGTGCTATGGAAATGATTCATACCTATTCACTTATACATGATGACCTTCCGGCAATGGATAATGATGATTTAAGAAGGGGAAAGCCAACAAATCATATAAAATTTGGGGATGATATTGCTATACTATCCGGTGATGCTTTATTAAATAAGGCTTTTGAAATAGGAATAATAGAAAGCATAAAAAAGGGTATTTGTTATGAACAAATCTTAAAAGCATTATCCATAATGGCATCAGCATCAGGTAGTGAAGGGATGATAGGAGGGCAAGTGGTTGATATTGAATCTGAAGGCTCCTATCTTACTGAGGACAAATTAACCTATATGTATAAACATAAAACCGGAGCCTTAATAACTGCAGCTGTTAAAATTGGGGCGATAATTGCCGGAGCAACTGATAGGGAAATAACATGTCTATCTAATTTTAGCGAAAAAATTGGGTTGGCATTTCAAATAATAGATGATATATTGGATGTTGAAGGTGATATCGAAAGGTTAGGGAAAACAATAGGTAGTGATAAGATAAATAAAAAGGTTACTTTTGTTACTCTTATAGGCATTAACGAATCTAAGATATTAGCAAAAAAATTAACTGATGAGGCTTTAAAAGAACTTGAAGTTTTTAATGAAAAGGCATGGTTTTTAAAAGAACTTGCTAATTATATGATAAATAGAAAAAATTAGGTAATGCAAGGAGGAAAAACTTGTGGAAAAGGTAGGAAGTATCTTTTTTAATAATAGTATAATTGCAACATCTGTATTAGCATGGTTTATAGCTCAACTTTTAAAAGTAATATTTGCCTTAATTGGAGAGAAAAAAATAGACTTTTCAAGGTTTATAGGAGCTGGAGGCATGCCCAGTTCTCATTCTGCCTTTGTAACATCGCTTGCAACATCGGTTGGAAGAAAATTAGGATTTAATTCATCAGAATTTGCCATTAGCTTTGCATTAGCTCTAATAGTTATGTATGATGCTTCAGGGGTCAGAAGAGCCGCCGGTAATCAAGCCCGTATTTTAAATAATCTTATTAAACAGTGGGCAACTAATGATCCAAATTTTGTAGAGGAAAAGTTAAAGGAACTTTTAGGTCATACACCATTTGAGGTGATGATTGGAGCATTATTGGGGGTTGCAATAGCCTTGGCTGTTTAATTATTAGTTAATTATTTCATTGTTTCTATAAATGGAAGAAGAAAAGTTTTAAAAGACTATAATAGTTGAAGAAAAACATTAAATAACATATAATATAGATAAATTATAAATAAGTAATAAGCCAAATATTGAACATTTACAAATTATATAATGTATGCTATGATATGTATCCAAACATAGATTTTAAAAAAATGATATGTTTTAAATGGTGGTGCAGTATTCTAGTCAGATCTACTAACTCCTAAGACGGGCCTAAAAATCCGCCGAAGGGCACATCGATGAAGTTCCTGGTGTTAGCTTTTAACGCCCAGTTAGGGGCTTATGCTGGGAGTTAAGGTTAAAGGGCGATCCGCAATGGCATGTGGGCGTTGACCCTTTTTCCGTGGAGACCTATGATTGTGGTTTTACTATGACATAATTAGATGTCTATATGCCTAAAAATTACGACTTAGGATTAAACCTGTTACTCGGTATTTGTTATGCTTGGTACAGCGTAGCCTGCCTTGAGTGGATACGGTGAATAATAGAACATATATATTTATACAGGCCAATATAAATATACAATTGCTATTTGAAACCCTATTTGCAAAAGAGGCTAAGAGTTAGTACGACTGTTGAGGAAAGCTCCTAGACTGTATTAAAGTGCATAAAGGATTGCAGTGCGGACTAAGTGGCGATTCAGTTCTATTTTTGGCGACAAAATAGAAAAAAGTTTAAATGGGAACTGCTAATTTGGCGACATATTAGTATTTTTTTGGGAAAACCTACTGAACCAAAGCCGTAAACTTTACTTTATGCATTACCACCTTACATAAATTTTCGGAGGTTTATACTTGGACAGGCAATATAAAGATATGAAACAAAATAAAAGAAATAATATTAAAATTAGAAATAAGAATATTTCTATTTCTAATAAAGATAAAACTTATAAATGGACACTTATAATTATATTTTGGACATTTATATTTTCCGTTATATTAAACCTAACCTCAATTAGTATATTAAGAACTATAAATATATTTATAGCTTTTACTATGCTGATACTAATTATTCTATTTGGCATAATTTTTGATATTATTGGAATAGCAGTTACCGTTGCATCCGAAGTTCCTTTTCATTCTATGGCATCTAAACGTATACCGGAAGCTAAATATGCAATAAAACTTATTAAAAATGCAGAAAAGGTTTCTAACTTATGTAATGATGTAGTTGGTGATATAGCAGGAATTATTAGTGGTGCAACAAGTGCAATAATTGTTGGTCAAATGGCAGAAACTTATAATTTTATTGATACTGCATTACTTGGAATATTAATGACTGCTTTAATAGCTGCTTTAACCGTAGGCGGTAAATCTATAGGTAAAATTATAGCTATTTCTAAAAGTAATTTAATAGTATATAAGATTGCTGGATATATACATTTTTTTAAAGAGCTTTTTATAAAGAAAAGAATAAAAGCATAGCTTTGTAAAATATATAAAAATCTATTATGTAAAGAGAAGGTATATATATGTATAAGCTTTTAAATAATATAAATGATCCAAATGATTTAAAAAAACTTACTTGTAAGCAACTAAAAGAATTAGCAAATGAGATTAGAAATTTTTTAATCACCACAATTTCAGAGACTGGTGGGCATCTCGCTTCTAATCTTGGAATTGTAGATTTAACAATAGCACTTCACAAAGTTTTTACTACACCTAAGGATAAAATTATATGGGATGTGGGACATCAAACTTATGTTCATAAAATATTAACAAATAGAAAAGATAAACTTAAGACCTTAAGAAATTTAGGTGGATTAAGTGGTTTTCCAAAGACATCAGAAAGTAAGCATGATATATTTAATACCGGCCATAGTAGTACCTCCATATCAGCAGCTCTTGGGATTTCTAAGGCTATGAAAATAAACAATGAAGAGAATTCTGTCATTGCTGTTATAGGAGACGGTGCACTAACCGGTGGTATGGCATTTGAAGCTTTAAATGATGCAGGTAGAAGTCCTAATAATTTAATTGTTATACTTAACGATAATGAGATGTCAATAACAAAAAATGTAGGGGGACTATCGAAATATCTAACAAAGATCCGGACAGAACCGGCATATTATAAAGTGAAACAAGATATAGATTATATTTTAAATAGAATACCAACCATTGGTAAAAGAATGGTAAAAACTATGAAACGTGCAAAAAGCAGTATTAAACATATGATGATTCCGGGAATTATATTTGAAGAATTAGGTTTTACATATGTAGGCCCTATAGATGGACATGATATTTTTAGGCTAATAGATGTTTTAAATAAAGCTAAGAGAATGACAGGTCCAATATTAATTCATGCCTATACAAAAAAGGGTAAAGGTTACTCATTTGCAGAAGAAAAACCTGATGTTTTTCATGGTATTTCTTCCTTTGATATTAAAACAGGAAGACCTAATAATATAAAAGAAAATGCAGGTTATTCAGAAGTATTTGGAGAGAAACTTATAGAGATAGGAAAGAAAGATAAGAGGTTAGTTACAATTACAGCTGCAATGCCTAAGGGAACAGGCTTAGATAAATTTTCTAAGATGTTTCCGGATAGATTTTTCGATGTTGGCATAGCAGAACAACATGCAGTTACATTTGCTGCGGGGTTAGCAATATCTCAATTAAAGCCTGTTGTTGCTATATATTCATCATTTCTTCAAAGAGCCTATGATCAAATTATGCATGATGTAGCATTACAAAATTTAAATGTTATTTTTGCTATTGACCGTGCAGGAATTGTAGGGGCTGATGGTGAAACTCACCAAGGGGTTTTTGATTTATCATTTTTAAATCATATTCCCAATATGACAATAATGGCACCATCCTGTTATAAGGAATTAGAAGATATGTTAGAATATGCTGTATTAGATCATACAGGTCCCATTGCTATACGTTATCCAAAAGGATATGAAGAAATGAAAATAAAATATGAAACATCTAAAGTATTACCGGGCAAAGGTGAAATTTTAGTTAAGGGTAATGATATTTCTATTATTGCAGTAGGGAAAATGGTTCCTATAGCAATGGAAGTGGCAGTAAAATTAAAAAAGGTAAACATTAATGCAGAGGTTATAAATTTAAAAAGTATAAAACCAATTGACAAATCATTAATTTTGAAATCGGCAATAAAAACGTCTTTACTTATTACATTAGAGGATAATGCAATAAATGGTGGGGTTGGCAATACTATATTAAACTTATTAAACGATAGTGATTATAATAATATAAAAGTTAAGATTAAAGGATATCCGGATTCTTTTATACCACATGGATCAATAGAAGAATTGTTTAATATCTACAATATGGATGCAGACAGTATAGTTAAAGATATAGAAAAGTTAATTAAAAAAAAGTTAACTTGCGTTACTTGCCTTAATTATTAATGGTTATAAACTCAATATAGGAGGTTTTCTTTTTTGAATAAAAAGCAAAGGGTTGATAATTTATTAGTAGAAAAACAATTAGTTGAAACAAGAGAAAAGGCAAAAAGGCTTATAATGGCAGGTTTAGTTTTTTTAAATAATGAAAGAGTTGATAAGCCCGGTACCAAGATAGATGTAAAATCAAAGTTGGAAGTTCGGGGTAAAATAAACCGGTATGTTAGTCGTGGAGGACTTAAATTAGAAAAAGCATTGGAACAGTTTAAGATATGTTTACAAAATAAAATAGCAATAGATGTAGGTGCATCAACCGGGGGATTTACTGATTGTATATTGCAAAAAGGAGCAAAAAAGGTATATGCAATAGATGTTGGGTATGGTCAATTAGCATGGAAACTTAGACAAAATGAAAAAGTTATTGTAATTGAAAAAACTAATGTAAGATATATAAAGCCGGATATAATAACTGAATTGGTTGATTTAGTTACAATTGATGTATCTTTTATATCATTAACACTTATTCTTCCTGCAATTATAAAATTACTAAAGGATAAGGCAGATATTATTTGTTTAATAAAACCTCAATTTGAAGCCGGAAAAGATAAAGTAGGTAAAAAAGGTGTTATAAAAGATAAAGACACCCATATAGAAGTAATAAGTAATATTATTGACTTTTCAATTAATATTGGACTAAATCCAATAGACTTATCCTTCTCTCCTATAAAAGGACCTGAGGGAAATATAGAATATCTTTTACATTTAAAGTATATAAAGGACTGCAAAGGTACATTAACTGCCAATGTTGATGATGAATTTATTAAAAAATTAGTTTTAGAATCACATAATGATTTAAATAATGAATTAAGGGGCATTTAATATTTAGATATGTGAATGATATTAAGATATGAGACTTTTAAAAATAAGGTGGGTGAAAATAAGATATGAAGCAAGTATCAATAATTACAAATATGGATAAAGATAAGGATCTAAAAATCACTAAACAAGTTATTAGTATATTGGATAAATTTAATACCAAAATAGTAATGAATGAGGATATTTGTGATATACTCAAGATAAGTAAATATAAGATTGCTGAACAAAGATTATATTCTGAACCGGATTTTATAATAGTTTTAGGTGGTGATGGTACCTTATTGAATGTAGCACGGCAATCTGCAGAATATGGTACTCCAATAATAGGAATTAATTTAGGTCATCTTGGGTTTTTAGTAGAGTTAGAAAATAGTAACTTGGAATCATCATTTGAAAAAATATTTTCTGATAATTACACGATAGATACAAGAATGATGATTGAAGGAACCCTATATAGAGAAGATAAGCCTATAGATACATTTATAGCCTTGAATGATATTGGAATTACAAGGGACTCATTTTCAAGAATTATAAACCTAAAAGTATTTGTAGATAACAACTTTGTAGATTCTTTTCCTGCAGATGGTATTGTAGTATCAACTCCAACAGGTTCTACAGCTTATTCACTTTCAGCAGGAGGACCCATTATTGATCCAAGTATGAATTTATTAATGATAACACCAATATGCCCACATACCTTACACTCACGTTCAATTATTGTTCCGGATAATAAAACAATCAATATACATGTAGAAGATTCTTATAAGCATGATGCCATGATAACTGTCGATGGTCAACATGGTTTCACATTAGAAGCAAGTGATATTATAGCTATAAAAAAATCTACTTATATTACAAAACTTATTCGAACTGAAGATAGGAGCTTTTATTCAATATTAAGAAAAAAGCTATCCGAAAGAACCAGTAATTAAAATTTATAATAAATAGGAGCTAAATATATGAAAAATAATAGACATTTAGAGATTATAAATATAATAGAAACTTTTACAATAGAGACACAGGATGAATTAGTAGAAGCACTTAAATTGAGGGGATTTGATGTAACCCAGGCAACAGTATCAAGGGATATTAAGGAGCTTAGGCTTATAAAGGTTTTAACAGAGGATGGAAGATATAAATATGCCTTGATAAATCCTATTGATTCTGATATCGTTTCTAAATTACGAACAATTTTCTCTAAATCTGTCTTAACTATTGATTATGCTATGAATAATATTATAATAAAAACAATGTCAGGTATGGCA
>CAZRSG010000003.1:0-306 GCA_964602705.1 uncultured Oscillospiraceae bacterium | reverse complement strand
GGCACAAGCAGCTGCATCAGCTATTGATACGATGGATTACCCGGAAATAATAGGTAGCATAGCAGGTGATGATACTATTATGGTTGTTACAAGGGATGAAGAAAAATCAAAGGAATTAGTAGAAAAGTTTAAAAAGGTTTTGAGAAACCATAAAAAGTAGGGGAGAGGGATATTAAATGCTTATACAATTACATATTGAAAACCTTGCTATTATTAATAATCTTGATATAAGCTTTAATAATGGATTAAACATACTTTTTATGGTTTCTCAAAACCTTTTTAAACTTTTCTACTAATTCCTTTGAT
>CAZRSG010000002.1:23749-46625 GCA_964602705.1 uncultured Oscillospiraceae bacterium | reverse complement strand
ATAATATAATGTTAACAAAAGAAGGGATTATTAAAGTAACTGATTTTGGAATTGCAAGGGCAACTACTTCTGCCACACAAACATTAGGTACCAATACAATAGGATCCGTTCATTATTTCTCACCGGAACAAGCCCGTGGCTCATATACTGATGAAAAATCAGATATATATTCATTAGGGATTGTAATGTATGAAATGTTAACTGGAAGAGTCCCATTTGATGCCGATAGCCCATTTGCTGTGGCAATGAAACATATTCAAGAGGAGGCGATACCACCTCGTGATATTAATAGTGAAGTACCGATAGCACTTCAATCAATAATAATAAAATCAATAAAAAAGGAATTAAAAGAAAGGCATCAATCAGCAACATCATTACTTAAAGACTTATATAAGGTATATGATAATCCAAATGAAGACTTTATAGAAGAAGAGGACTTTGATAATGCACTAACGAAAAAGGTACCGGTAATAAAAATTGATGATCATGATTATAAGAAAAATAATTCAAAAAATAAAATGAAAAAAGAAGATAGACTTGCAATATTTGCAGCAATATTAACATCTTTGATAATAATAACTATAATAGTATTTGCCGGTTATAGTATATTTAATGGTTTTATGATAGGAAATAAAAATACTGAAGCTGAAGTTCCTGAGTTAATAGGAAAAGACTTTGAAACCATAAAAGACTTTTATAAGGATCCTAAAAAATTTAACATAAAACAAGAAGAGGAGCAATATAGTGATGAATATGACAAAGGCAAAATAATATCACAGGAACCGGAGTCAGCAGCACTTGTAAAATTACCACAAACAATAAATGTAATAGTAAGTAAAGGAATTGAGTTGATAAAGGTACCGGATGTAGGAAATAAGGAATATCGAACAGCTGAAATTGAATTAAATAGACATGGTTTTAAAAGTGATATAATTCAACAATTCCATAACAATATACCGGAAGGTATTGTTATAAGGCAAGTTCCTGAAGAGGGAGTAGAAGTCCGGGGTGGTGAAACTGTAAAATTATATGTAAGTCAAGGTAGAGAAATAAAAAAAGTTACAGTTCCAAACCTAATAGGTGAATCAGAAACTGAAGCTCTTAGACTAATAGGTATAAACAACCTTGTTATAGGGGCGATAAATCAAGAAAAAAGTGATAAACCTAAAAACATAGTAATCTCTCAAAGTATAGAAAAGGATATAGAAGTAGACGAAAAAAGTGTTATAGATATAACTGTCAGTAGCGGTAAGCCTACTGAACCTAAAAAACAATATAAAAATATAAACCTACCACAAGATAAGGAAAGTGTTAAGGTAATGGTTACTGCAGACAATAATGTTATATATAATAAAATGCATAAAAAAGAAGATAGTCCGATTACCATAGAAGTTACCGGAAAAGGAGAAGTTACAATATCAGTTTACTTTGATGGCGAATTAGATAGTAAAGAAACAAGAGACTTCGAATAATAAGACATAAAAAAAAGAGGTGATATATAATATTAATCAAGGGTACAATTTTAAAGGGAATAGGTGGTTTTTATTATGTTAAAACAAATGATGGAATAATTGAATGTAAAGCAAGAGGCATATTTCGAAAAGATAATATTATACCTACTGTAGGCGATTATGTTAAAATATCGGTAAATGATAATGATAAGACAAAAGGCAACATAGAAAAGATATTACCACGTGAAAATTACTTAATAAGGCCACCTGTTGCAAATTTACAACAGATTATTATTGTTATGGCTGTTACATCACCTATACCGGATTTAACCTTATTAGATAGATTATTAGCCTTATCAGAATCTAAATTCTTGGAAATTATTATTTGTTTTAATAAGACGGACTTAACAAGTAAAAGTCACTACTCACATATAATAGAAACATATAAGGAGATAGGTTATAAGGTGCTAAAGGTAAGCTGCTATAATAATGAAGGTATAGATGAAATTATCTTGCAACTACAGAATAAAATATCTGCCTTTGCCGGTCCTTCCGGTGTCGGGAAATCAAGTATCATCAATGCTATTAATCCGGAATTTAAATTAGAAGTGGGTGAATTAAGTCAAAAGATAGAAAGAGGTCGCCATACAACCAGGCATGTTGAACTATTAGAAATGCCTAAGGGTGGTTATTTAATCGATACACCGGGATTTGCTAATTTAGAGCTTACTACAAACATAAATAAATCAGATATAAGTTATATGTTTAAGGAATTTAGAAAGTATCATAATAATTGTAAATTTAGGGCATGTTCACACACTCAAGAACCCAAATGTGCTGTAATACGGGCAGTAAATGAAAATAAAATATCACAATCAAGATATAATAACTATTTACAAATATACGAGCAGCTAAAGCAAGTTAAAGAATGGGAATTATAATATAAGTAATAGGTATAAAAACTTATAGTTAAGATAAAGTGAATAAACTAATAAATAATAGCTAAAAAAATAATGATTTTAATTATCAATAGAAAAATCATCATGAGTAAAATCATCAGGATTAATATTTCTTTTACGTTTGGATTTTATTAAAAACAAATTATAGCTATAATTTTTACAAGAGAAATCTGAAGCTACAACTCCATAAAAGGGACATAAAACCTCATTAATAACAGGCATTATCTTTCCCCACTTACAAGTAGAACACATAGGAATTTGTTCTGCGGAAGATTTCACTAAAACCCCTCTTTTCATTAATCTTTTTATATATTACATTTATTCTATCATAAAAAATATAAAATTAAAAGTAAGAATGAAAGATTTATAAAGCAAGGGCCTATAAATATTAAAATTATAGACCCTTGAAAAAAATTACCATCCTCGTTCGGAATACCTATCTTCTTTTGGAATTTGGTTTATTTCTATACTTTTCATAGTTGCACCCAAATCACAAGAAATCTCTTCTAAGATTTTAGGCTTATCGAAATTAGCTGCAGCTTGAACAATCGCTTTAGCCATTTTTTCAGGATTTTGTGACTTAAATATACCGGAGCCAACAAAAATACCATCGCAACCTAATTGCATCATTAAAGCAGCATCTGCAGGTGTAGCTATTCCACCGGCTGCAAAATTTATTACCGGAAGTTTACCGGTTTCAGCAACCTTTAATACTAAATCATAAGGGGCACCAATTTCTTTGGCTATAGTCATAAGTTCTTCTTTAGGGGCATTTCTTAAAATCCGAATATCACTCATTACGGTTCTAATATGCCTAACAGCTTCAATAACATTTCCGGTACCGGCTTCGCCCTTTGTCCTAATCATAGACGCACCTTCACCAATTCTACGTAAAGCTTCACCAAGATTTCTTGCACCACAGACAAAAGGTGTTTTAAAAGGGAACTTATCAATATGGAACAAATCATCAGCAGGAGTAAGAACTTCACTTTCATCTATGTAATCTATATTTATAGATTCTAAAATTTGGGCTTCAACAAAATGTCCTATCCTAACCTTTGCCATAACCGGAATAGAAACTACCTCTTGTATTTCCCTAATCATTTTAGGATCAGACATACGAGCTACGCCACCATCTTTTCTAATATCAGCAGGAACCCTTTCTAAAGCCATAACAGCAACAGCACCTGCTTTTTGTGCGATTTGCGCCTGTTCAGGATTTACAACATCCATTATAACTCCACCATTTAATTGTCCATTAATGTTTTTTACAAATTCATCTTTGTTACTCATACCTAACAACTCCTTGTATAATTTTAAACTAATAACAAATATCCCCGTAAAAAGGATTGTATAAAGTATAATTTTAATAGTATATGAAAGATTGATTAAAAAATATACATTCCAAGCTAATAAAATGTGTACTTAATAAATTAATTATGACATAAGATTTATTTTATGTCAATTAATTTTAATATAGGCTGGACTTAAATATATAATTTTATTATACAAAAGTAAAAGATAAAATAATTGTTGATTATACAAAAGTATGATAAAATAAATAAAATTAGAAAACTTAAATTATATAGTATGGTTTATGTATTAAATAAGACTTATTTTAACGTTTTTAAATTTAATTTTTAAAATTAAAAAGGAGGCAAACAATGACTTTTGTATCATGGAATATTGACTCATTAAATGCTGCTCTAACATCTGATTCTAATCGTGCTGAATTATCCAGAAAAGTTATAACTACAATTATAAATCATAAACCAAAAGTTATAGGCTTGCAAGAAACTAAGTTATCAAGTAATGGCCCTAATAAAAAGCACTTACAAATTTTATCAGATATGTTTCCGGACTATCAAATTGCCTGGAATAGTTCAATAGAACCTGCACGTAAAGGTTATGCAGGTACAATGTTTTTATATAAAAATAACTTAAAACCAAAAGTTTCATTTCCGCTAATTGGCGCACCTGATACTATGGACTTTGAGGGTAGAATTATTACATTAGAGTTTGATAATTTTTATTTAACACAAGTATATACACCTAATGCAGGAGACGGTTTAGGACGGCTAAAAGACCGCCAAATATGGGATGAAAAATATGCAGATTATTTAGTGAGTTTAGATAAAAATAAATATGTCATTGCAACAGGTGATTTTAATGTAGCACATAAGGAAATAGACTTAGCTCATCCTAATAATAATCGCCGTTCAGCTGGTTTTACCGATGAGGAACGACAAGGATTTACCAACCTTTTAAAACAAGGATTTACAGACAGCTTTCGCTATCTTCATGGTGATGTATTAGGTGCATATACATGGTGGGCACAACGGGTTAAAACAAGTAAGATTAATAATTCAGGTTGGAGAATTGATTATTGGTTAGTAAGCAATCGAATTGCAGGGAAAGTTATAAAATCAGAAATGATAGATTCGGGAACAAGACAAGATCACACACCAATATTACTAAAAATTAATCTATAGTTTTAAAATATAATAATAACTTTCTAATAAGATATATTATTCAATTAAGATATATTATACAATATTAAAAAAAACACCATAAATAATAAATCGTATAGATATAGATAAAATATTAAAAAAGATGAAGTGATAATCTAATCACTTCATCTTTATAAAAAGCTTAACCTTTTTAAAATTACCTTACAAAACTATCAGCTTTTAACATTGAAGCAGAATCAGCATCTAAATACATTACATAATTTTTATGTGTCTTAAGTATAGTTGCCGGTATCATATTTGTTGTTTTATTGTATAAAGTATCCTTAACTGCTTTCGCTTTTACATCATAGGGAACACAAGAAACAATATGTTCACATTGCATATTTTGCTGCACTAAGACCCAATAATTTAGAATTGTCACAAATACGTACTTCTATTACTATCATCCTTTCATTTATATTAAATATATTAAACTTTTATATAAAAGTTTTTTTAATATTCTTTTATTATATCCCCAATACTAACTATTCGTTTTTCAGCTATAGAAACATTAGAACAAGCACCAATCTCATAAATGCCGGATAAACTTGCCGAACCCTTAAACCTTTCATATATGGGTTTAGCAAACATGTTAAAGCCTCTACCGCCGGCACCGGCCAAAACAAATTTTTACATATTATAATTGCCCCCTTTAATTTAAAAATTATATATTTTATATTGCCATAAATATTATAACATAAATAAAAAAATATTGTTCATTTATAATATTATTATTTTATATTCTTTGCTATTGTATAAGTGTATCCTTATACTAATAAAGTACAAATTAAATCTGCTAAAGCACAAATTAAATTTACCTTTATAACCACTACAATCTTATATCATTATAAGATTTATTAAGTTCTTGGTAAATAAAAAATAAAAAAATGTAAAGAAAGATCATAAAATGTTTGACAAGATTATGAAATAAGTATATAATACTTTTGTAACAATTTATTAATAAATTTAATAAGTTATTAATTACTATTCATACAAAAGATAAATTTAGGGGGATCTCAAATGAGTAAGTGTAAGTTAGTACTAATGTGTTCTATTATAATTTTGGCTATGTTTTTAATATTATCACTTGCAGTTTCGGCGGAAGAAGAATTAAATGGTATAGTAACAGGAAGCTGTGTAAACATTAGGGATAATCCGGGCGTACAACATGGAATTTTAGGACAACTATATAGGGGAGCTTCAGTTAAAGTCATTGGAAGTGAAGCAGAATGGTTTAAAATAAGGTATAATGAAGATAAGTATGGCTGGATGCATAGCGATTATATTAGTATAATAGAATATGGTGAAGATATACGCTTTGATTTAATAGAATATAGTAAAAAGTTTTTAGGGACCCCTTATGCATATGGTGGTAGTTCTCCAAGTGGATTTGACTGTTCAGGTTTTGTAAAATACATATTTGATCAATTTGGAATAAATTTAAATAGAGTTGCTGCATCACAAGCTTGTAATGGCGAATGGATATCAAGAGAAAATTTTTTTTGATACAGCTGGTGCAATTAATGGCGGTATTACACATTCCGGTATATATATAGGAGATAATCAATTTATACATTCATCATCTCCCGGTTCTGATGTAAGGATAGACACTATGGCTTCCGGTTATTACAATTTAAGATATGTTGTAGGACGAAGGATTTTAAACTAAATAAAATTATGCTTATGTAAATGATGATATTTTTTAGGAGGTGTGCCGTGCAAAGGTTTTTATGCTATGCCACCTTTTTTTATATTATAGGCATATTAACAGGACAAGGCATTTCTTTACCATATCCATTACTTTTATCTATAGGAATTTTATTTATATATTTAATTAAAAGTAATTTTTTAAAAAGTTCTTATGATTTACATATTGCAATTTTACTTATTTGCCTAATAATGGGTAATGCCCAATATAATAAGGTGGAAAATAAATTTAAATCTGTAATTGATGCATATATAGATAAACCTATAAGTTTCGAATCTTGCATAATTAAGCCACCAATAATAAATAAAGATGAACAAACTGATTATATAGTTAAATTAAATAAAATAAGTTATAATAATGAAGTCCACGATTTACCTATCAAAATCAAGCTTACAATTCCAAATAATAAAAAATCTAATAAAATATTTAATTTTGGTGATAACATTGAAGTCACTGGTAAATTAAGGCTTCCAACCGTGGCACTTAATAAGGGAAGTTTTGATTATAATGATTATTTAAAATCCCAAGGAATATATGGTGTTTGTTATGCTAACCAATATCAAGTTAAGAAAATTAAGGGTGATTTAAGACCTAATATTATTGAACATTATGTTTTTAAGATACAAAGTTCCGTTATTAATACAATTAATAAATTTTTACCTAATAATGAAGCTGCTTTACTAAAAGCCTTAATAATAGGTGATAAAAGTGAATTGTCTCCTGAGGTCCGGGAAAATTTTGCTATTAGTGGTCTTTCACATGTAATTGCAGTTTCCGGAATGCATTTAACAATATTTATAATAAGTATTGGCTTTTTATTAAAGTTTTTTAAAATTAATAAATATATAAGCCATTTTATATCTATAATTTTTATAGTAATCTTTATTTTTGTAGCTGGTTCAACACCATCTGTCATGAGGGCTGGAATAATGGCTATAATATTTTTATTTGCATACTTTATAAACAAAGATGCGGATACTTTAAATTCACTTTTTATATCAGCAGCCCTTATATTAATATATAATCCATTAATTTTATTTAATGCTGCTTTTCAACTATCATTTGCTGCTACCCTATCAATACTTATATTTTACAAACCTATATATGATAAAATAAAGTTTTTGCCCAATAGTATTGCAAAGATATTATCAGCATCATTAGCTGCACAACTGGGAACTGCTTTAATAACTGCATACCATTTTAATAGCTTCTCTATTATTGCTATATTAAGCAATATAGTTATAGTACCATGTATTTCAATTACATTAATATCAGGTTTAATGCTATACCTTGTAGGAAATATAAGCTTCTATATTGGGCTTGGAATATCAGGTCTATCCTTTATATTTTTAAAATTCATATTAAGTGCATCAAAAATTTTAGCTAATATTCCATACGCCATGATTACAATAGCCAGACCCAGTCTTGCACTTATAATTGGATATTTACTTTTCATATATATATTGTATAATTTACTAAAAGGTATAAAAAGTTCACGTAAAATAAAATTATCATATTTAATTATAATAATCTTAATTATTAGTTCAATAACATTTAAGATTTGGGACCAACAATTTTTAGAAGTTACTTTTATAAATGTAGGACAAGGGGACTGTACTTTTATAAAATGCCCGGGAAATAAAACATTACTTATTGATGCTGGGGGTATTAAGGGTGAAGATGCTTACGATATTGGTGCAAATGTAGTTGCCCCTTATTTAATAAATAGGGGGCAAAGAAAGATAGATATTGCCATTGTTTCACATTACCATGAAGATCACGCCAATGGTATACTATCATTAATGGATTTATTTAAAATTAATAACCTCATATTGCCATATAAGGAAAAAAGAAATGATCTAATGGAAAAATTAATAGATAGGGCAAATAAAAATAAGGTACCAATACATTATGCTTCTAATGGCGACAACTTAACAATTAAAGATAATATAGACCTACAAATATTAGCTTTAAAAAATGAATATATACAAACTGATGCCATTAATGAAAACAATAAATCATTACTTGCAAAATTAAACTATAATAACTTATCATTTCTTTTTACAGGAGATATTGAAAAAGAAACAGAAAAATATATGTTAGAAAATAACTATGATATAGGTGCCAATGTTTTAAAAGTAGCCCATCATGGTTCTAAAACTTCAAGCACGGAACAATTTTTAAAAAAAGTATCACCGGAATATGCTATTATAAGTGTTGGTAAAAATAACTTTGGACATCCATCAGAAGAAACATTAGATAAGCTAAGGTATACAAATATAAAAGTATATAGAACGGATTTAAATGGTACAGTTAGTTTTATAGCAAACAAGCAAGGTATTAAGAAAATAAAGCTTTTTAGGGCAGGTGAATAATTTGAGTATTAAATTAATAAAAGACCAAATAAGAAAAAAAACATTTTCAAAAGTATACTTATTTTCAGGAGAAGAAGAATATTTAAAAGAATATTATTTAAAAGAATTAAAAAATAGTATTATTGATGAAAATTTTAAAGATTTTAACTACTATATTTTTAATAATAAGAACATTGATATTAACGAAGTTCAGGACTCTTTAGAAGCCTATCCGGTAATGGCAGAAAGAAAATTGATAATAATAAAAGATAGTGGGATTTTTAAGCTAACAAAAGCAAAAATAGATAACTTTTGGATAGAAAGTATAAAAAATATACCGGCATATGTATGTCTTGTTTTTTACGAAAATGAAATAGATAAAAGAAATGTACTTTTTAAAAATATAAAACAGTATGGAACGACTATAGAATTTAGTAAACCTAAAACAACTGAAATAGCTAAATGGGTTAATAATATTATTATTACAAATGCTAAGCAGATATCTAATAACAATATTAACTATATATTAGAAATTTGTGATAATGATATGATAAGCCTAAAAAATGAAATAGATAAATTATTAGATTTTTGCAAGGATAAAGACATTATAGAAAAGGCTGATATTGAAAAGATATGCACAGTATCTGTAGAAAGCAAAGTCTTCCAAATGATAGATTGTTTAATGGAAAAAGACTTTAATGCTACATTTAGATTATTAAATGATATGAAAACTTTAAAAGAGCCAATAATAAAAATATCCTACCTAATAGCAATGAATTTTTCAAAAATACTAAAGCTTAAATTATATTTACAAGAAGGGACTATGCGGAGTGAATTAGCTTCAAAAGTATCTATTCCACCGTTTACAGTTAACAAATACATTAAACAAGCTGAAAAGTTTAGTATAAAACAGTTAAAAGATATATTAAATAAATGTTTAGAAATGGACTTAAAATTAAAAAGCACAAGTATAGACGATTGGATAATATTAGAAAAGTTTATTATGGACCTTATTTAAATATGTAGATAATACTTTAAATATTTAAGAAATATTTAAACGTATATAAATAAATAAAAGCATTATAAGATTAAATATATTAAGATGGTTACATTAATATCTATGCAGGAATAACCATCTTAATCATATTTTTACTGTCTAATATATTATACTTAGGCAGTAACCGAATTTAATTTTTTAGAAAGTTGAGACTTCTTTCTGGCTGCAGTGTTTTTATGTAAAACACCCTTTGCAACTGCCTGATCTATTTTTTTAACAGCCTGTTTAAAAGCTGTGTTTGCCTCTTCTACATTCCCCTCAACAATAAAAGCCTCAAATGTTTTTATGGAGCTTTTTAAAGCTGACTTAACCATTTGATTTTGCAAAGTTTTAGTCTTAGCTATTCTTATTCTTTTAATAGACGATTTTATATTCGCCAACACTTTCACCTCCAACTCAATCAATAATTGATAAACTTTATTTTAACATGAAAATCCTTAAAAGGCAAGAAAATATTTTTTTGCATAAAAACCATATAAATTGCAAACTTTAATAGCATAAAAAAACAATATGGAGGAATGCAAAATGTATAGTGTTAGAACTGACTTAGCAATAGAAGCACGTGAGATTTATAGGGAGAACATTAAACAAGAAACAGATATCCCAGGAACTGATGTCGAAACATCAGGAGATGATAAAATATTAATAACACGGGTCAAAGTTATAAGCGATGAGGCAGTCAAAATTATTGGTAAACCAATAGGTGACTATATAACTATAGAAGTACCCAATCTAAAAAATAAGGATAAACTTCTTGGGGAGGAAACATCTAAGGTAGTATCACAGGAATTAAGCAAGCTAATTAAAATTGATAAAGAAGCTACAGTACTCATAGTCGGTTTAGGTAATTGGAATGTAACACCTGATGCCTTAGGCCCTAAAGTTGTATCAAGTTTAATGGTAACACGCCACCTTTTAGAATACGTACCAGAAGAGGTCGACGAAGGAGTACGTCCGGTTTGTGCAATTGCCCCGGGTGTATTAGGGCTTACCGGAATAGAAACAGGCGAGATAATAAAAGGTGTTATAGATAAGATAAAGCCAGCCATAGTAATTGCAATAGATGCATTAGCATCAAGAAGGATGGATAGAATAAGTACAACTATACAGATATCAAATACGGGAATTAGCCCGGGGTCGGGTATTGGAAATAAGAGAATGAGCTTAAATGAACAATCATTGGGTGTACCTGTAATAGCAATGGGAATACCTACTGTTGTAGATGCAGCAACAGTAGCAAACGATAGTATTGACTTGGTAATAGATAGTATCATAAAAGAGGTGGATGAAGCTAGTGAATTTTATAAAATTTTAAAAAAGATGACTAAAGATGAAAAATTCTTACTTATTCAAGAGGCACTTTCACCATATGTTGGTAACTTAATAGTAACACCAAAAGAAATCGACTCAATAGTACAAGAAGTATCTAAAATTATAGCTAATGGAATAAATATAGCCTTACACGATGGAATAGGATTTGAAGATATTAATAGGTATATAGATTCATAAAATATATAACCTATGAATAATTTATAAGATAGACTAATATATTAATTAAAATTATGAATTTAATATTCCTGTTGTAAAAGGGGGAACAATGTGATAAAGATAAAAGTTATAAACAAAAAAAATGTACTTGTAGGTTTATTATTTTTAATAGGAATTATGTACATATTTTCAAGTACTCTAATATATTCAAATAAAATAAGTCTATATATAGATAAACAAATAATTAGAAACAAAGTAGATAATCTTCTCCTTGAAATAAACTTACTAAAATCCCATATAAATAAAACTCTACCAATAGTCGATGCAATGTGTAATAAAAGCAAAGTAAATATAAAAGAGGATAAAGATATAAAATTGTTGGGTAAAATATTAGCCGGATTTGAGCTTGGAAATCCAAAAACTATCCTTAGTAAAGGATTTCTCTTAATTGATAGGTATAATACAGATGTAGTGGCAGCCCTAAGTATAACAGACAAGCAGGATATAGGACAAACAATACAAAAAGAGGGGGGAGATTTAGCCAATAAATTACCGGAGGACCCTATAGATAGAGATATAAAAGAATTAGAAAAATTGGAAGATTATAATGAGACAGGAATCGATTCACAAACAGAAGCTAAGCAACATAATTCACCTGAGAACATAAGAATAAAAAATAGTACCAAGAAAACTTTTGACATCTCCACCCTATTAACAGAAAAAATAGATATTGATATCCCGGATAAAGGAGCAGTTATACTAATTGTACATACTCATACATGTGAATCATACACACCAACATTAAAAAACAATTATTCACCAAGTGACCCCAACAGAACAGAAAATGAAGAATATAATATAGTACGAGTAGGTAAAGAAATGAAAAAAGACTTTGAAGCAATGGGCGTTTCCGTCATACATGATACAACAATGCATGATTATCCATCATATAGCGGCTGTTATAAGCGATCATTAAATACTATCGAGCAAGAAGTTAAAAAAAATCCATCAATAAGATTTGTTTTAGACATTCATAGGGATGCCCTTGTTTTAAATGATGGACAAAAACTTAGATTACATACCAAAATAAATGAAGAAACAGTTGCCCAACCAATGCTTGTAGTTGGAACCGGAGAATCAGGTTTATTGCATGAAAGGTGGTTAGAGAATTTTAAAGTTGCCCTAAGGATACAAAATAAGTTTAATATATTGTATCCGGGATTTGCTCGTGATATAGACTTAACACAACATAGATATAACCAGCATGTAACTATGGGATCCTTGATAATAGAAGTAGGGGCAAATGGTAATACTTTAGAAGAGGCAATTAATAGTAGCAAATACATTACAAAGGCAATAACAGAAGTAATAAATGACTTGAAAAAGTAGGCTATTGTAATAATTACCACAAGTATAATAGTATTATATAGAAACATTGGGGAAAAATAAAATTACCGATAAATTACAGGAGGAGTACAAATGAATCGTTTAGAGTTATTTAAGCGTAAAAAAAGAAACAGACGTTTAATAGTATCTACAATAATTATTAGCACATTATTAATTATAGTAGGAATGCTAACTGTTGATTATGCATTTAATAACATGCTAAATGCACAAGAAGAAATAAAAATATTAACTTTAACAAAAAAAGAAGATTCTGTTTACTTATTTAATTTTATGAACTGCACAGGCAAGATAAACTTTACTTATGTAAAAAATGATATAGACAAGGTAGGTTTATGGGCAAATAAATCCTATAAGATTATTAATGATAATTATACAAAGATTAAAGATTATGCGATAAAAACGGTAAGCAATTTTAAGTAAAATAAATTATTAAAAAAATTAAGCTGAAAATTGACTTTTGCATATCTAATGTTATAATATATTTACAAAAGAAATACAGGGGGCGGGACATAGAATGTCTAAAATAAAAGTAGCCATAGTAGGGTATGGCAATATAGGGAAAAGTGCCCTTAAGGCATTAGAGCAAGCAAAAGACTTTGATATCGTTGGTCTGGTAGAACAATCACCGGATGCACCAAAATCTATTAATATTAAATCAAAAAAAGTAAAACTTGTAGACAATATAAAAAAACTTGATAAAGTTGATATAGCAATTGTATGCGTACCAAGTAAGATGGCTCCTGATATTGTAAAAGAGATACTTTCTTTAGGAATAAATACGGTAGATAGCTATGATATTCATAGTTCTATTTGGGAAACCAAGAAAAACATGGATCCAATAGCTAAGAAAAATAAAAAAGTATCAATAATATCTGCAGGCTGGGATCCCGGAAGCGATTCAATTATAAGAGCCTTATTTATGGCTGCAGCACCGATAGGCATAACATATACAAACTTTGGACCGGGTATGAGCATGGGTCATACAGTAGCAGCTAAATCAATTGACGGTGTTAAATCTGCATTATCTATGACTATCCCATTAGGAACGGGTATTCATAGAAGAGTTGTATATATTGAATTAGAAGAAGATTCCGACTTTAATAAAATACAAAAATTAATTAAAAATAATGACTATTTTAAAGATGATGAAACACATGTAATTAAGGTTGATAATATAGAAGATTTGATGGATATGGGGCATGGAGTTAATATGGTTAGAAAGGGAGTCTCAGGTCAGACACATAACCAAAGATTTGAATTTAATATGTCGGTAAACAACCCTGCCTTAACGGGACAAATACTTGTTAGTGCAGCATGAGCCGCAATAAAACAGACACCGGGTTGTTATACTTTAGTAGAGTTACCTGTCATTGATATGTTGTATGGAGATAAAGAGCAATTAATTAAACAATTAGTATAATATAAAAATGCTATGACTGAGAAAAGTAAAATATATATACATATAGAGAGAAGCTATCATAGGCTGGAAATAGCTTTATGTCACTGAATATTTAAAATGCACTCATGAGCATAGGAGGGGAATTATTTAAGTATCTTCCTACGGTTTGCACCGATATCAGCTATAAAGATGGGTAAAAAAATTACCTAAGCAAAGTGGAACCGCGCGAAACTTCGCCTTTGTATTTAATACTGAGACGAAGTTTTTTATTATGAAAAATAATTTGAAGTATTAACACCAACAATCAGGGGGTATAATGATGAATATTTTTAAGACAATAAAAAAAGATATGCAAGCTGTATTAACCCGTGATCCTGCAGCAAGGAATTATATTGAGGTAGTATTACTTTATTCAGGATTTCACGCTATATTTTGGCATAGAATTGCCCACTATTTTTATAATAAAAAGATATTTTTTATTGCACGTTCCATATCACAAATCAGTAGGTTTGTAACAGGAATAGAAATTCATCCCGGTGCAGTTATAGGGGAAGGAATATTTATAGACCATGGTATGGGAGTTGTGATAGGAGAAACAACAAAGATAGGTAATAACTGTACTATATACCAAGGTGTTACCTTAGGCGGAACAGGAAAAGAACAAGGGAAAAGGCATCCGACTATAGGAAATAATGTTTTAATCGGGGCAGGTGCAAAGGTATTGGGGCCCTTTATAGTTGGTGATAATAGCAAGGTTGCTGCAAATGCTGTTGTACTAAAAGAAGTACCGGCTAATAGCACAGTTGTTGGAGTGCCGGGAAGAATTGTAATTAAAGATAAGAAAAAGATTGCTACGGCATCAGATATTGATTTAGACCAAATACATCTTCCTGATCCTGTTTATAATGAAATAAAAGACTTATTATCATGTATAGAAAAATTAAGAGAAGAATTATATGATTGTCAAAATAAGCAATTAATAAAAAATAAAAAGGGGGTAGAAAAGAATGAAGATTAGCCTTTACAACACCCTAACAAGAAAAAAAGAAATCTTTAAACCTTTAGATAGCAATGAGGTTAAGGTCTATGTTTGCGGACCTACAGTATATGATTATTTTCACATTGGAAATGCACGTCCCTTTATTGTATTTGATGTATTAAGAAGATATCTTGAATATAGGGGATACCAGGTGAAATTTGTCCAAAATTTTACCGATATAGATGATAAAATGATAAAAAGGGCAAATGAAGAAAAAATTACAGTAAAAGAATTAGGAGATAGATTTATAAAAGAATACTTTTATGATGCGGAAAAGTTAGCTATAAAAAAAGCTACCATTCATCCCAGGGCAAGCGAAAGTATTGATTCCATAATTGCCATTATTCAAAAATTAATAGATAATGGTTATGCATATAATGTAAATGGAGATGTATATTATAGGACAAAAAGATTTAATGAATATGGAAAGTTATCACATCAACCAATTACAGAATTGGAATCAGGGATAAGGATACAAATAAATGAAAATAAAGAAGAAGCAATGGACTTTGCCTTATGGAAAAAACAAAAACCCAATGAACCGGCTTGGGATAGTCCATGGGGTAAAGGTAGACCGGGTTGGCATATAGAATGTTCTGCCATGGCTAAAAAATATTTAGGCAAAACAATTGATATTCATGCAGGCGGGCAAGATTTAATTTTCCCCCACCATGAAAATGAAATAGCACAAAGTGAAGCAGCTAACAAGGCAGTATTTGCAAAATATTGGCTCCATAATGGTTATATTAATATAGATAATAAAAAAATGTCAAAATCCCTAAATAACTTTTTTACAGTAAGGGATATAGCAAAAGAATATGATTATGAAATAATTAGATTTTTTATGTTATCGGCACACTATAGGAGTCCTATTAATTTCAGTCAAGATTTAATGGAACAAGCTAAATCGGGCTTAGAAAGAATATACACTTGCTTAAACAATCTTAATTTTATAAAAGAAAATCTTATAAATAATGATAAACAAAATGATAAAATTAATATAAGTGATAAATTACAAGAATATAGGCAAGAATTTATAAATGCAATGAATGATGACTTAAACACTGCAGATGCAATTGCACTTATATTTGATTTAGTAAGGCATATTAACTCTGATACGGTATCAAAAGATAACTTATCTATTAAGATTATAAATTCATATATAGATATCCTTGAAGAATTAAGCGGAGTATTAGGTATATTACAGAAAGATATCAAAAATGAAATTGATAATGAAATAGAAGAGCTAATAGAGAAAAGGGAAAAAGCACGAAAAGAAAAAGATTGGAAATTATCAGACAGTATAAGGGAAGAATTAAAACTAAAAGGAGTTATATTACAAGATACAGCTAATGGAGTACAGGTTGTTTTTGCAGATAAAGGAGTAGAAAAATCAGATGTTAAATAATTTTAATAAAAAGATAAACCCTGTAGAATATTCACCCCTAACGTTGGCATATATAGGAGATGCAGTTTACGAACTTTATATAAGAACCATGTTAATAAACAAAGGAAACATGCCGGCATATAAACTACATAGACAAGCCATTAATTACGTGAAAGCAAAAGCACAAAGTAATATTATGTATAATTTAAAAGATTTGCTCACAAGTGAGGAGCTTACTATTTATAAAAGAGGACGTAATGCAAAGTCATCTACAGTACCTAAAAATGCTGATATTAATGATTATCGTCACGCAACAGGTTTAGAAACACTTATAGGATTTTTATATTTAAAAGACCAAAAAGAAAGACTTTTTGAAATACTTGAAAAATCTATAGAAATATGTAATAAATAAAATAATATATTAAAACCATTTTCCACTATATGTTTAATATGCCAATAGGTATTATAATACTAATAATAAATACACCCCTATTTATTATTAGTATAAAATACATGGGTAAAGATAAAGGTATTAAATCATTATTTACTACCTTTATGCTATCACTTGCAATTGACACTACAAGTTTTTTGTCGGTAATAACAGAAGATGCATTGCCTTCATCCCTTTATGGTGGTATAATATTGGGTGTTGGTCTTGGACTTGTTCTCCGTTTTATTATGTGTCCTTAAGAGAACTGAAATACCCTTATTAAAATCTATAGTATAGGAAATAGACAAAGATGCTTTTATTATTCTTAACGATGCAAGGGAAGTGCTTGGTCAAGGTTTTAAAATACACTAATAATTTTAAAGGGAGAGAGGTAAAATGAACAAAGAAAGAGTAAAAGAATTATCCATAATTGCCACAAAGATAAGAAAACACGTAATTGAAGCAGTGTATAATGCTGCATCCGGTCATCCGGGAGGTTCATTATCAATTGCTGATATTATGGCAATCTTATATTTTGAAGTTATGAAAGTTGATCCTAATAATGATAAATGGGAAGACAGGGATAGATTTGTTCTATCAAAAGGACATTGTAGCCCGGCACTATACGGGACCTTAGCTGAAAAAGGTTTTTTCCCAAGAGAAGAAGTAAAAAAGTTTCGTCAAATAGATAGTTACTTAGAAGGACACCCAAGTATTAAGGATGTACCGGGCGTGGATATGTCTACAGGGTCATTAGGACAAGGGATTAGTGCAGCCAATGGTATGGCAATAGCAGGAAAATTAGACAAGAAGTCTTATAGGGTATACTCAATTTTAGGGGACGGAGAAATTCAAGAGGGACAAGTATGGGAAGCAGCAATGTTTGCAGCCCACTATAAACTCGATAACTTAACAGTATTTTTAGACTTTAATGGCTTACAAATAGATGGAAACATAGAAGATATAATGTCGCCATTGCCAATAGACAAGAAATTTAAAGCCTTTGGCTGGCATGTAATAAAGATAGATGCACATAACTATTCAGAAATCTTAAATGCAATAGAAGAAGCAAAAAATACAAAAGGAAAACCAACAATTATAATAGCAAAAAGTACAAAAGGTAAAGGGGTATCATATATGGAAAATCAAGTAGCATGGCATGGTTCAGCCCCTAATACTGAACAATATAAACAAGCAATTACAGAATTAAATGAAATGCTTTCTAATTTGGAGGTTGATTAAAATGGTAGAAAAAATAGCAACAAGAGAGGCGTATGGTAATGCATTAGCTGAATTTGGTGATAAGTATGATATTGTTGTATTAGATGCAGACCTATCAGCATCCACTAAAACAGGTACATTTAAGAAAAAGTTTCCGGAAAGGTTTATAAATGTAGGTATAGCTGAATCAAATATGATGTCTATAGCCGCAGGAATAGCAACATGCGGTAAAACAGTATTTGCAAGCTCATTTGCTATGTTTGCAGCAGGTAGGGCATTTGAACAAGTCAGAAATTCAATAGGCTATAGTCAGGCAAATGTTAAAATAGGTGCAACACATGCCGGAATATCAGTAGGAGAAGATGGTCCAACCCATCAATGTATAGAAGATATCGGTATTATGAGAACAATTCCCGGTATGGTTATCATAAGCCCTGCCGATGCCATAGAGGCAAGGGCAGCTGTGGAGGCAGCCATTAAACATAATGGACCTGTATATTTAAGGTTTGGACGATTGGCAGTACCCATAATTTATGATGAAAAAAAATACAAATTTGAAATCGGCAAAGGGAACTTGGTAAAGGAAGGAAACGAAGCAACAATAATAGCCAATGGTTTAATGGTACATGAGGCAATTAAAGCAAGAGAAATTCTTGCAGAAGATGGTTATAATGTGCGTGTAGTTAACATACACACAATAAAACCAATAGATAAAGATATTATTATAAAAGCTGCAAAAGAAACAGGAGCCATAGTAACAGCAGAAGAACATAATATATATGGTGGCTTAGGCAGTGCAGTAGCAGAAGTATTATGTGAAAACTATCCTGTTCCTATGAAAAGAATAGGTATCCAAGATAAGTTTGGCAAATCAGGAAAACCTGACTTACTAATGAAAATGTACGAACTAACAGGTCAAGATATTGCAAAGAAAGTAAAAGAAGTAATAAGTCTCAAGTAAAATGTTAAAAAGAGGCATAAACTTAAACTAAAAAGGGCAGGGTCATTAATATCAATGACCCTGCCCTTTTAACAATTCATTCTGAAACCTAATACCATCTGATAAGTATTTTATATCACTTTCCTATTAGCTTAATTTTTAAGTCCCCATTTTTCTGACTAAAATTATGAAGTCTTGGTAATAATATTTGATGAACTTTGAATTCATAATATAAGAAAGCGATAAAGCTAATAAATTACAGGAATGGGGATTAATATGGACAATATATTAAATATTATTTATCTTATTATATTTGCCTTTATAAGTTGGTATATAATACGAACTTATATATTAGGAAAAAGAAAAGATACTATTCATATGAAAGATGCCTTGCTTAGCCCGGAAGAATTGCAAAAACATGCTATAGAGATAGCAAGAAACCATGTTATAGACAGTAAGGGAAAAAGTATTAAGTGTCTTATTTCAAATATGAATAATAATTATAAGTTAATATTTAAAGTATATAAACATTTAATAGAAGATCAGGAGCATAAGATTAGGTCAATACCGGCAGCCGAATGGCTGCTTGATAATTTCTATATTATAGAGCAACAAGTGAAAGAAATTAGGAGGATTTTATCAAAAGGTCACTTCTCAAAATTACCTACTTTAAAAGAAGGTAATTTTAAAGGCTATCCTCGGATATATGCCTTAGCAGTAGAATTAGTTTCACATACAGATAGTTGGTTCGATGAAGAAAGTTTAGTAAGTTTTGTGAAATCATATCAGACACAAAGCATAATTTCTAACGCTGAATTATGGAGTATACCGGTAATTTTACGTATTGCAATTATAGAAAATATAAGAAATATTTGTGTAAAGATATTCAAAACTCAAAAGCAAATAGTAGAATCACAAAAAATGTTAAATATACTTACCGAAAACTTAAACACATCAAAGGAAAAAAACATAAAGATATTAGAAGAATACTTAAAAGATATAAAAGTTACAACTCCATCATATACAGTTTACTTATTAAAGGAACTAAAAAAATATGGTAATAAAACTATTTCTATTTTAAAATTTTTTGATAAGTGGCTATATAAACAAGACACTACTATAGAAGAAATTATACAGAAAGAACATCAAAAACAAGCAATAGATCAGACCTCAATTGGTAATTCTATAGTAACATTAAAACTTCTTTCTGAAATTAACTGGTCGGATACATTTGAACTATTAAGTAAAGTGGAGGAAATTCTTTCATTAGATCCTGCTAAAATATATCCTGTTATGGATTTTGAATCTAAAGACTTTTATAGGCATGAAGTTGAAGACCTGGCAAAATTATCGGGAATAAATGAGACTCATATTGCCCGTAAAGTTGTTGAATGTGCAAAAGATTATGAGAAAACTAATGAAAATGGTGAAGATAAAAGAAATATAGATTTACGCTATCAGCATGTGGGTTATTATTTAGTTGGTAGAGGCAGAAAAACTTTAGAAGAGTCAATTAAATATAAGGCTAAAGGTATAAATAAAATAAAAAACCTGGTAAAAGCTTATCCAAATATGGCATACATAGGATCAATAGTAATTGTATCTTTAATAATTATTGCCAACTTTATTAAGTATGCTTATAATTATTCAAGTACAAACAAATTGCTTTTAACTGCTTTGACCACTATAGCAATTTTTATCCCAACAGTAGATATAGTTGTTTCTGTTATAAATTGGATAGTTACCCATACCTTACGTCCGAATGTATTAGCAAAAATGAATTATGAGGATGGAATTCCTGATGAATGTGCAACTATGGTAACCATACCAACACTTTTAACTAATCCGGAAAAAGCTATTGACCTAATTGAAAAATTGGAGATGTTTTACTTAGCAAATAAAGAAAAAAACCTATACTTTTCAATTATAGGAGATTATAAAGATGCTGAAAAAAGTGAACTTCCCGGTGAAGAAGAAATAGCTCAAAAAGCGGTTGAAAAAATTAATCAATTAAACAATACTTATGCCAAGACTGAAAAAGATATTTTCTATTATTGCCATAGAAAAAGACAATATAATAATATACAGGGGAAGTGGATGGGATGGGAGCGTAAAAGGGGAGCAATTTTGGAATTTAATGATTTACTGAGGGGTTCAAAGGACACAAGTTTTTATATAAGTGCCGGTAATTTTTCTTCAATACAGGACATAAAATATGTTTTAACTTTAGATGCCGACACAATTTTACCACAAGGTACAATAAAAAGTTTAATTGGAGCTATTAGCCATCCTTTAAACGAAGCCGGAATTAATAAAGAATTAGGAATAGTCACAGAAGGTTATGGCCTAATACAACCACGTATAAATGTAAGCACCATAGATGCAAATAAATCAATATTTTCTAAAATATTTGGTGGGCAAGGTGGTTTGGATGTTTATACAACAGCTGTTTCTGATATTTATCAAGATCTTTTTGAAGAAGGAATTTTTACAGGTAAGGGTATTTATAATATAGACATTTTTCAAGCAACTTTAAAAGAAGCAATACCGGAAAATACAATACTAAGCCATGATTTATTGGAAGGTTGCTACATTAGGACAGGTTTAGTAACAGATTTGCACCTAATAGACGGCTATCCATCAAGATACAATTCATATGCTGCCCGTATGCATAGATGGGTAAGAGGCGATTGGCAGCTTATCCCATGGTTAAAGTCTAAAGTAAAAAATAATAGTAAAAAGAAAATAAAGAACCCACTTTCAATACTTTCCCGTTGGAAGATTTTAGATAACATGAGGCGAAGCTTATCAGCCCCATCATTAATGTTTTTATTAATACTATCGTTTGGAATATTACCGGGTAATAGTACTGTATGGCTTCTTTTAGCAATAGTAAATATAGCTTTTTCACTTCTAACTGCAACCATAGAAGCTATTTTAGGGAGAAGCTACAGGTTTTATGGGGAAAAGCTAAACTGCCCTATCATTTATGGCTTTAAGGCAAGTATATATAAAATTGTCTTATTATTTGTATTTTTACCACATCAGGCATATTTAATGATTGATGCAATTATTAGAACATTAGTCAGAGTTATTATAACTAAGAAAAAAACATTAGAATGGGTTACAGCAGCGGATATTGAAAAAAGCCTAACCAATGACTTATTAAGCTCATGGAAAGATATGTGGTATTCAATTTTGATAGCCGGTATTGTACCATTAGTTGCAATATTAAAAGGGTCAAATTTATCAGTAATAGGCTTTATTTTTTTTATGGCATGGTTCTTTGCACCATATATTACTTATAAAATAAGTATTATTGATAAGGATTCCGACGAAGTAATAAATATTTCAAATACGGATAAGCAGATTGTACGAAGACTTGCCCGTAAGATGTGGGGATATTTTGAAGACTTTGTTGATATAGAAAGCAACCATCTACCACCGGATAATTATCAAGAAAATCCACCTAATGGATTAGATTATAGAAGCTCACCGACAAATATAGGATTAGCATTAATATCTA
>CAZRSG010000002.1:23320-23739 GCA_964602705.1 uncultured Oscillospiraceae bacterium | reverse complement strand
CTACATTAGCTGCAAGGGACTTAGGTTATTTAAGCATAGTTGAATTATACAATAAACTTAATAATGCAATCCAAAGCATAAATAAGCTTGAAAAATGGAATGGGCATTTATATAATTGGTATAATATAAAAACTCTTGAAACACTTAAGCCGGCATATATATCAACTGTAGACAGTGGTAATTTTGTAGGTTATTTAATAACCTTAAAAAATGGTCTTAAAGAAAGCCTTAATAAACCCCTTATTAATGTAAATTTATTGTCAGGCTTAATAGATACGATATCTTTGGTGGAAAATAGTGATACTTGCAATGTAAGTAGAAATATAGAAATATTAAACAATTACAAAACAGAAGGAAAAATAAACCTACAAACATGGAATAAACTCATAAAAGACCTTTTAAGTAATTTCCCCAAAGAT
>CAZRSG010000002.1:16334-23310 GCA_964602705.1 uncultured Oscillospiraceae bacterium | reverse complement strand
AAGCCAATATAAACGAAAAAAATGGAACTACAAATATTATGATATGCTAATATCATTTAAGGAAGAAATCGAAAGATTTGCCCCCTGGCTAACAGAATTGCAAAAATTGAAAGATGAAATACAGTTATTACAAACAAGCAAGGAAAATCAATACCTACTTAAACAAATTACTGGTATTGAGGAAAACTTACAAGAAAATTTATCATTAAAGGCTTTAGTAAAAATATATAAAGAACTACAAAAGGAAACAGATAAGTTTCAAAAAAACCTATCAGAGGCAGCCAATGAAAAAAATGATAAGATTATAAAATTAATAAATTCTTTAAATGAAAGTATTAATATAGGTGAATTAAATATTAATTCTTTTATAATATCAGTCGATAAGTTAATACAAACAATAGAAAAGATTGAAAAAGAAACAGAATTTATTCACCTTTACGATGATAAAAGAGAACTATTTTCAATCGGATATAATATAGAAGAAGGAAGACTAACAAAATCATACTATGACTTATTGGCATCGGAAGCACGACAAGCAAGTTTTATAGCGATTGCAAAAGGAGAAATTAGTTATAAACATTGGTTTCAGTTAGGACGCAGTTTGACCATGGTAGATGCTTATAAGGGTCTTGTATCCTGGACAGGTACAATGTTTGAATATTTAATGCCCTTATTTATAATGAAAAACTATAAAAATACACTTTGGGATGAAGCATATAAATTTGTAATAAGAAGCCAAAAAAGCTATGGTAAAAAAAGAAATGTTCCCTGGGGAACTTCAGAATCAGGCTACTATTCATTTGATGCAAACCTTAGTTATCAATATAAAGCTTTTGGAGTCCCCGAACTTGGTTTAAAAAGGGGCTTATCAGATCATATGGTAGTAGCACCCTATGCCAGTATAATGGCACTAATGTTAGATGGTCCCTCTGCAATACAGAACATTAAAAAGTTAGAAGATATTGGGGCAGAAGGACCTTACGGCTTATATGAAGCCATAGATTATACACCGGAGAGAATTCCATACAACAACAAGGTAGGACTAGTCCAAAGTTTTATGGTACATCATTTAGGTATGAGTATTATGGCTATAGTAAACTTTTTAAATGCTAATATAATGCAAGAAAGGTTTCATTCCGAACCTATAATAAAATCAGTAGAACTATTATTACAAGAACGTGTACCTACACACATTATTTTAACAAAAGAACACAAAGAAAAAATAGAACCATTTAAACAAATTGAACATCATTATGAAGAAACGATAAGAGTCATAGAAGAAACAAAAAGCTATTTTCCACAAGCTCATATTTTATCCAATGGGAACTATTCAGTTATGTTAACTGACAAAGGTAGCGGCTATAGTAAAAATAAGGAGAACTTCATAACAAGATGGAGATCAGAACTTGGTAATAATGCCTATGGAACATTCTTTTATATACAAAACATAAACACTAATAAGATTTGGTCGGCAACATATTATCCATATTATAAAGAACCGGAAGATTATAAGGTAACATTTTCAGCAGATAAGGCAGAATTTATTAGAACCGATGATAATATAGTTACAAACACATCCATTATAGTATCAGCTGAAGAAGATGCTGAAATTAGAAAGCTTTCGCTTACAAACAAAGGTAATAGTACTCAAACTATTGAAATAACAACTTACTTTGAACTTGTATTAACATCACACATGGCAGATGTTGTGCATCCGGCATTCAGCAACCTATTTGTAAGAACAGAATACAAAGAACAATATAAAACTTTAATTGCAAATAGGAGGCCAAGATACGATGGAGAGAAACTTATTTGGGCATCACATACAATAAATATAGAAGGTGACTATATAGGTGATATCCAATACGAAACATATAGGGGTTTATTTATTGGACGTGGCAAAAATTTATCAAATGTGCAAGTATTAGATGGGGAAACGCCATTAACAAATACAGTTGGACCTGTTTTGGATCCTATTATGAGCCTAAGATGCAGAATTGAGATACAAGCTGGTGAAACTGCTCATATTTCCTATATTACTGCTATTAGTGAAAGTCATAAAGAATTGATTAAAATAGTACAAAAATATCAAGAAAATGCAGCCATTAATAGGGCTTTTGAATTTGCAAAAACAAGAAGCAAAATAGAAGCAAAGTATTTGGAACTTAATAAAGGCGAAGAAGAGATATATCAAAATATGATACCGCATATTTTATTTATCAGCCCTTTAAAAGTTAATGAACAAGAGGCAATAGTAAAAAACACTAAAGGACAAACAGGCTTGTGGGAATATGGTATTTCAGGGGATGCCCCTATAATACTATTAACTATATCACAAATATATCAACTTAGTATATTACAAGAAATGCTTAAAGCACATGAATATTGGAGGATGAAAGGCTTATTTGTTGATATAGTAATCTTGAATGAATATGAAGAAGGATACACACAACCATTACATGATAGTATAAGGGATATTATATCCATAAGCCATGCAAGGCATCTACAAAATAAAGTTGGAGGAATTTTTGTAATACAAGCTAAAAATATAAAAGAAGAAGATAAAACCTTGTTATATGCAAGTGCCCGTCTTATTATAAGAGGTGAAAAGGGTAATATTTCAAAACAAATTAAGGTGGAAGAAAAAAAACAACCACAAGAAATAAAAAAAGAACATAGTAAAAGTATAAAAGAATATACAGTTAACAATCCAGACTTAGAAGACCTTTTATATGATAACGGTTTTGGTGGATTTAATAAAAGTGGGAATGAATATATAATACAATTAAAAGAAGGACAGTATACACCGGCACCTTGGACTAATATAATTGCAAACCCTAAATTTGGTTTTCAAGTATCAGAATTAGGAAGCGGTTATACATGGTATGAAAATAGCAGTGAAAATAAATTAACACCATGGAGTAATGATCCAATAAAAGATAGCCCGGGAGAAGTCTTTTATTTAGTCGATAACAATACCGGTGAAGAATGGACTATTACACCTTTGCCCATTCGTGAAAAAGGCCCTTATATAATAAGGCATGGTTTTGGATACACAAGCATTGAACATGATAGCCATGGTTTAAAACAAACATTAACACAATTTGTAGCAAAACAGGAACCGGTTAAAATAAACATAATAAAACTTATAAATAAGAGTGAAGAAGAAAAAAACCTATCAATGACATACTATATTAGGCCGGTTTTAGGTGTTACAGAAGAAGTAACATCACAATATATCACTACAAGAATGCATCCTAATAAAAAAACAATATTAGTAGAAAATAATTATAACTCAGATTATAAAAACAGGATGGCATTTATAGATGTAACAGAAAAAGAACGGACATATACCGGGGACAGGGAAGAATTTATGGGCACAAATGGGGATATAACTTCACCACAAGGACTAAAATATAAAAAGTTTTCGAACTTTTTAGGTGGGGGACATGATCCATGTGTTGCAGTACAAATAAATTTAAATTTACAAGCAGGACAAGAAAAAGAAATAATATTTTTATTAGGACAAAGCAAAGATAGTAATGAAATAAATACAATAGTAGAGAAATATACAGACATAAATAATGCTAAAAAAGCACTTCAAGAAATAAAAGAATTTTGGCAGGCTATATTAGGAGATATAAAAGTCAAGACACCTGACTTATCAATGGATATAATGTTAAATGGTTGGCTTTTATATCAGACATTATCATGTAGAATGTGGGCAAGAACAGCATTTTACCAGTCAGGCGGTGCATATGGTTATAGGGATCAGTTACAAGATGTTATGGGATTGGTATATGTTTTACCGGAATTAACATATAGTCAAATCTTAAGACATGCAGCACACCAGTTTATTGAGGGTGATGTTCAACACTGGTGGCACCCTATAGCAGAAAAGGGACAAGGAGCAGATAAAGGTATACGTACCAGGTTTTCAGATGATTTATTATGGTTACCCTTTGTTACTGCCCATTATATAAATGTAACCGGAGACTACAGTATTTTAGAAGATGAAATATATTATATAGAAGATGAACCTTTAGATGAAGGAGAAGATGAAAGATACAATATTCCTAAAATATCTAAAGAGAAATCCTCAATATATGAACATTGTATTAGGGCAATAGAAAAATCGTTAAAATTTGGTGAAAATGGGCTTCCCTTAATGGGTTCCGGAGACTGGAACGATGGGATGAGTACTGTGGGCAACAAGGGTAAGGGTGAAAGTGTGTGGTTGGGGTGGTTTATTTACTCAATACTAATTGAATTTATTGAAATATGTGAATATAAAAAGAATAATAAGAAAGCAGAAAAATATAAGACAATATCAAGTGAACTAAAAGAGAATATAGAAAAGAATGCATGGGATGGGGCTTGGTATAGAAGAGCATATTTTGACGATGGTAGGCCAATGGGATCAGCGGAAAATTTAGAATGTAAAATAGACTCAATATCCCAATCATGGTCAATAATCTCTGGTGCCGCTAAGAAAGAACGTTCTAAAATTGCCATGGAAGCATTAGAAAATTATTTAATTAAACGAGATGAAGGCTTAATAAAATTACTGACCCCTCCTTTTGACAAAGGGGACTTAAAACCTGGCTATATAAAAGGTTACGTACCGGGAGTAAGAGAAAACGGTGGTCAATATACACATGCTGCAACCTGGGTAATTATAGCATTTGCACTTTTAGGTGAAGGAAAGAAAGCTTGGGAATTTTTTAATCTTATTAATCCCATAAACCATACACGGACATTAATGGAATGTGCCCGTTATAAAGTGGAACCATATGTAATGGCAGCAGATGTATATACTGTAGCACCACATGTGGGAAGAGGTGGTTGGACATGGTATACAGGTGCATCAAGCTGGATGTATAGGGCAGGGATAGAGTATATATTAGGCTTTAAGAAGCGTGGTAACACATTAGAAATTCAACCCTCTATACCGGAAGATTGGAATGAATATATAATTGAATATATGTATAAACAAACAAAGTATATAATAAAAATAGATAATTCAGAAAGAGTAAGTAATAGTGTTAAAACAGTTATATTAAATGGTAAAGTTATAGAAGATAAAGTTATACACTTAAATAACGATAAAAAAACCTATAATGTAGAAGTTATAATGGGAAGATAAAAACAAAATTAATAAATTAATAAAACAATAAAACAAAAAAAGATATACTCGGTATTAATATCAGGTATATCTTTTTTAAAACTTAGGAAGAGACTTAATTATAAGAATAATAGGAAAATTATTTGATTTATGCATTATGCATGATATAATACTTAATATAGTTAATTAGTATATATTGGATTTTAATAAATAATACAACAAAACAAACTAAAAAGGTATGTATATCTACATACTTAGCAAAGTTATTTTAAGGATAAGTTTAGGAGGGTTTTTGTGAATTTAAAAGAGAAATTTAGGCATGTATTAGATTTTCCAAAGGATGGAGTGGACTTTATAGATATAACTACAGTATTGCAGGATAAAGATGCATTTAAATATGCAGTTGATGCAATGGTTAATCAAGTAAAAGATAAAGACTTTGATATTATAGTAGGACCTGAATCAAGGGGTTTTATTTTTGGTGCAACCATAGCCTATATACTTAATAAAGGCTTTGTACCTATAAGAAAAAAAGGAAAACTACCCTATAAAACTATTTCAGCAACATACCAGCTTGAATATGGGGAAGATATTTTAGAAATGCACGAGGATGCTATATTACCCGGTCAAAAGGTTGCTATTATAGATGATCTATTAGCCACGGGGGGAACAACATTATCAAACATTCAATTAGTTGAACAATTAGGCGGACAAGTAGTTGACATACTCTGCCTTATAGAATTAGCTTATTTAAATGGAAGGGGCAAACTAAAGGGATACAATGTTAATTCAATTGTAACATTTTAAAATATAAAATCATCTCAATTATAAATAGAAAGATAATGGTGTAACAGTATGGAAATATCCTATAAAAATCTATTGGAAAAAATAAAAAAATACAACCCACAATGCGATTGGGAGGTACTGGATAAGGCGTATAATCTCTCACAAAAGGCACATGACGGTCAGCATAGGGTATCAGGGGAACCTTTTATAATTCATCCCTTACAAGTAGCCTATATACTGGCAGAACTTGAATTAGATTGTGAGACTATTGTTGCTGCCATTTTACACGATGTAATAGAAGACACATCATATGGTTACAAAGCAATAAAAGAAATGTTTGGAGAACAGGTTGCTTTATTGGTTGATGGTGTTACAAAGTTAGGCAAGATATCCTATACAACCAAAGAGGATCAGCAAATAGAGAACTTGCGGAAAATGTTTTTAGCTATGGCAAAAGATATAAGGGTAATACTTATAAAACTTGCGGATAGACTTCATAATATGAGAACCATAAAAAGCATGTGTGAAAGGAAACAAAGAGAAAAGGCCCATGAAACTTTGGAAATTTATGCACCTCTTGCACATAGACTGGGTATATATAAAATAAAATGGGAATTAGAGGACTTATCTTTACGGTATTTAGATCCTGTTGCCTACTATGAAATTGTAGAAAGCATTGCACAAAAAAGGCAGGGCAGAGAAGAATATTTAAATTCGATAATAGAAACAATAGAAAAGAAACTTAAAAATTTAAAAATACAGGCACACATAGAAGGACGTGTCAAGCACTTTTATAGCATATATAGGAAAATGTTTGCCCAGAATAAAAACATGGATGAATTATACGATTTATTTGCCATACGAGTAATTGTTGACAGTGTAAAAGATTGTTATGGTGTATTAGGGATGGTTCATGAACTATATAAACCCCTGCCCGGTAGATTTAAAGACTATATAGCAATGCCTAAAGCAAATATGTATCAATCACTTCATACAGGAGTATTTGGAGTAGACGGACATATATTTGAAATTCAAATAAGAACACCTGAAATGGACGAATTAGCT
>CAZRSG010000002.1:12097-16324 GCA_964602705.1 uncultured Oscillospiraceae bacterium | reverse complement strand
CACACTAATAGGTTTAGGCGGAACACCCTTTGAAATACAAATACGCACCTGGGAAATGCACAAGATTGCAGAATATGGGATAGCTGCCCATTGGAAGTACAAAGAAGGCAAGACCGGGGAAGAAGATTTAGATTCTAAACTTGTTTGGGTTAGGCAACTGCTTGAAATACAAAAGGACCTAACAGATAATGAAGAATTTTTACAAACTTTAAAAATAGACTTATTTGCAGATGAGGTATTCGTATTTACGCCCAAAGGAGATGTTATAAACTTACCATTAGGTGCAACACCTTTAGACTTTGCCTATGCAATTCATAGTGCTGTAGGAAATAGAATGATTGGTTCTAAGGTAAATGGAAGAATCGCACCAATAGAATCAACACTAAAAAATGGTGATATTGTTGAAATACTAACATCAACAACAACACATGGTCCAAGTAGAGATTGGCTAAAGGTTGTAAAGACATCACAAGCAAGAAATAAAATTAACCAATGGTTTAAGAAAGAAAGTAAGGAAGACAATATTATCCGTGGTAAAGAATTAATAGAAAAAGAGATAAAAAAGACCTCCTTTACCCATGCACAGCTATTTAAAACAAAATGGGTAGAAAAAGTTTTAAGAAGATATGGCTTAAACAGCTTAGATGATTTATATGCAAGTGTTGGATATGGTGGTACTACAGCGGGTAAACTATTAACAAGGCTACAAGATGAATATAGAAAAGCAAATAAAAACCTAAATCCGGAACCGACAAAATTAGATAAAACTACAAGTATTGAAAAAACTAAAAAGCAAGCTAATAATGGGATTATAGTAAAAGATATCCCCAACTGTCTTGTAAGAATATCTAAATGTTGCAATGCAGTACCGGGTGATGAGATAATAGGCTATATTACCCGTGGACGGGGGGTATCGGTACATAGAAAAGACTGTTCAAATGTACAGTTAGCTAAAGAAGGACAACAAAGGTTAATAGAAGTAATGTGGGAGACCACACAAAATGTTGCATACTCAGCCGGTATTCAAGTACTATCTAATGATAGGCCGGGACTATTGGCAGAAGTAACAAATAATGTTGCAGATTCAAAAATAGCTTTAAGAGCTATGAATGCAAGGACCTCCAAAGATAATATAGCCATTATAGACTTAACAGTGGAAATAACCGACAAAAACCAGTTAGAAAAAATGATTTCAAAATTAAAAAAGATAAGTGGTGTTTTCAAAGTAAAAAGAAGCAAACAATAAGGGGTGACTTTATTGATATTAGAATTAATACCAGTAGGTCAATTACAAGCTAATTGTTATATATTTGGAGACAAAGAAGATAAACAAGCAGTAGTAATTGACCCGGGTGATGAAGGGGAAAAAATATTTAAATTAATAAAAGAAAAAGACTATAATATAAAATATATTATTGCAACACACGGGCATGTAGACCATATATCGGCAATAAAATATTTAAAAGACAAAACTAATGCAAAAGTTATAATCCATAAAAATGATGCTGATGCCTTAATAAATCCACAAAAAAACTTGTCCGTATTTTTAGGCTATGATAGCATACAAGGTGCTGCTAATATAGAAGTTACCGGCGGGGAAGATTTAGTAATTGGAAAATACAAATTTAAAATAATACACACACCTGGGCATACGCCCGGTGGGATATGTATTTTATTAAATAAAATCTTGTTTTCAGGAGATACTATATTTCAAAGATCCATAGGCAGGACTGATTTACCGGGAGGCAACCATAAAGAGCTTATAAAATCCATAAAAGAAAAGATTTTTACATTAGAAGAAGATATTATAGTATATCCGGGTCATGGACCAAAGACATCTATATTAGAAGAAAAACAGCATAATCCTTATTTTTAATTATTTATTATAAACTTTTCACAAATTAATATTTTAATATTAAAAAGTTGATAGGGCATATAGATAAATAACAAATAAAGAATTACATAAATACAAAGAGGTGATACAATGGTAAAGGGTGGCAATAATATTAAAGTTTTTATTAAACTACCCACTAAAGAAAAATATAGGGAAATAACTATACCACAAGGAACAAAATTAAATGAGTTAATTGATCTATGGGACCTAAAAGGTGAAAATGGACTTGATATCTTAGCGGGTAAAATAAACAACAAAATAGAAGACTTAACACATGAACTAAAAGACAAATCCCAAATAACACTAATAGACCTAACATCAGAAGACGGTGTTAGAATATACAAAAGAAGCCTTTTTTTTATATTAGCCAAGGTTGTAAGACAATTATATCCTGACCATCGTTTAAGTGTTAGACACCATATTAGCCGGGGCACATATTGTGAAATATATGGGAACAGATCTATTAATTCGGATGATATTAAATTGATAGAAGAAAAAATGAAAGAACTTGTTAATTCCGGTATGCCGATGGATAGAAGTATAGTTAGCTTACAAGAAGCTCGTGATATATTTAAAAAAAGCAAAGATTATGATAAAGTCAGCTTATTAAGAAACTGTAAAAAAAATCAGATAAGTATATATAAATGTGGAGATATGGCTAATTACCTTTACGGTCATTTAGTACCCAATACAAAATATTTAAAAAAATTCAAACTTATGAATTATTCATCCGGATTTATATTAAGATATCCTGATCTTGACTCACCATATGAAATTGCACCATATGAAGAAAGCAAACAACTATTTGAAATACTAAAAGAACACAAGAAATGGGGAGAAATTTTAGATGTTTCACATGTTGGCTCACTAAATAATATTATAGTTTCAGGTAATATACGAGAATTTATCCAGATGTCAGAAGCTCTACACGAGAAAAAAATCTCAAATATTGCGGATATGATAAAAATGAGAGTCCCGGATGTAAGGGTAATATTAATATCAGGACCATCATCATCGGGGAAAACAACTTTTGCTCATAGATTATCAATCCATTTAAGGGTAAATGCCTTAAAGCCGGTTACAATTTCATTAGATGATTATTTTGTAGACAGATACTATACCCCATTAGATGAACATGGTAAACCGGACTTTGAAGCCTTAGAAGCTATAGATATCGAATTATTTAATTCGCAACTTAATGATTTGATAGCTGGTAAAAATGTAGAAGTTCCGATATATGATTTTCATAAAGGGCAAAGAAAGAAGGAAGGACGAAACCTTCAATTAGATAATGATCATATTATAATTGTTGAAGGCATTCATGGGCTAAATGAAAAATTAACACAATCCATCCATTATAAAAATAAATTTAAAGTTTATGTAAGTGCCCTAACTCAATTAAGCATGGATGACTATAACCCAATATCAACAACAGATACACGCTTATTAAGAAGGATGATAAGGGATTATAAATATCGTTCAAACCCTGCAATAAATACTTTAAAAATGTGGCATTCTGTTAGAAGGGGTGAAAAGAAAAATATATTCCCCTTTCAAGAACAGGCTGATATAATGTTCAATTCAGCTTTGGTATATGAATTGGCAGTATTAAAGGACTATGCCTTACCACTACTTGAAGATATAGATAACTTATACGAACAATACTCAGAAGCACGAAAACTAATTGATTTTTTAGGTTATTTTGTATCTATACCACCTGATTATATACCACCAACTTCAATTATTAGAGAGTTTATAGGTGGTAGCTCTATATCCTATTAAAAAACAGCAAGTTAAAACATTAAACTATATAGGAAAGGTATGGTTTTGTAAATAAAGACCTTTCCTATATATTACTTACTTATATTCACTCACTCACTCACTCACTTACTTACTTTTTCTATTGTTTGCTTTTTGGAAGGATCTTTCAAGTTCTTTTAGGTTATCTAAAGCAATATCACTTTTTATAGTAGTTAGTTTTATATTGAATTCTTGCATAACTTTGTCTAATTCATTAATAGAGGATTCCATATTATTAGTATATTTTTTTTGTTCATCTCCTACCTCTGACCTAACAAGACTCCAATATTTTTTTATATCCCCTATACATAAATTAGATTCCTCCCAATTGTTTATCATTGCATTATACTTCGTATCCCTTATAAAACATCCTATTCGTTTTAAATTTGGTGGAACCTTACAATCATATTGATCCAAAAAGTCCGGTATTAACCTGCATAAGTTATTTGCAGAAAATAGGCAATCATGTACATTTTGTTTATCAGTACAAATAGTTAAATTATTTAAGGACTTACTAAAATCTAAAATTAATT
>CAZRSG010000002.1:8991-12087 GCA_964602705.1 uncultured Oscillospiraceae bacterium | reverse complement strand
ATTAACCCCATTTTTAACTAACTCTAATTGTAAATCATTCCATTGCTTATGCATATTTCTTGTTTTTGATGTAACAGATTTCCATCGTCTTTCTATAAAGCTTTCCTTCATTGAATCTTGCCCTGTATCACTATTAGAATCTTCACCTTTATCATCATCATTTTCAAAAGTTTCACTATCACTGCTATCATTTTGATTATTACTCCCCTCACCCTTGGAGCCATCCTCACTTGAATTTTCATCTGATTTACTATCTTGATTTGTTGTGGTGTTAGAATCATCACTTTCCGGGCAATGTTTTAACTCATTACTATTTCTTTTATTAGCATCATCCTTACTTTTATTAGATTTATCACCATCAGAACTTTGAGAAACTTGTTCATTATCATTATCATCGTTCTCCTGCCCATTATTTAAATCCTTATCTAATGTTTCTAATATAGAAGTTATTTCCGATTCAAACTCAAGTAAACCTTCCGGTATAATTTTATTATTATTATTATTATTATTATTTGTATTAAGTTTTGTAAAACCATTATTATTTGAACTACATCCTGTAATAAAAATAAGAAGCAGTAAAAAAGGTATTAAATAACTATATAATAACTTATAAAAGAATTTCATTTACTATAATAATCCTCCTTTAATTTTCAATACTGAAAATTTAACCTAATTCATATAAAAATAGTTTAACCATCAAAAAATAAAACATGTAATATAGGCAATTTAATAAATAAGAAAAATTTACATAAAAGAAAAAAAGAAAATATGTAGAATAATTATGAAAATAACTATATAATGATAAAGGAAAGTAAATTTTAAAAAAATCACTTAATTATTAAATTTATCCTAAAATTATGGGGGGAAATATTATTATGTCTGTTACGATAAGTATAATATCTAATAAAAAAGGTGAAATAAATGACTTTTTTAATAAATATTTTGAAGCTGACAGTGATATAGATAATAATGTAGTAGAATGGATGTATTTATATAGAAAAAACAATATAGATAATGCAATAAACACAATAAACACAGCCATGAATAATAGTGATAAAAACGACATTTCTGTATGGCTGCGGTTTGCAGATGAGGATATTATGAAAATAACACAGGAAAATAAAGAAAGACTAATAAAAAAAGTTTCAAATATAAAAAAACAATAAAAAAAGGAGGTAGAAATATGAATTTATTTGATGAACTTTTGAGTAAAATTACAAAAACAACAAAAACTGCTGTAAAAAAGTCAAATGAACTTATGGAAGTAGCAAAAACAAATATTGCCATACGTGAAACACAAGACGAAATCAACTTAATTTTAAACGAGATAGGAAGGGAACTTTACAAGGCATATAAGGAAGGTAGTGTCTTCACTGATGAATTGGATTCAAAGTTTGAAAAGATTGACGAATTTGAAAAGAAAATAAGTGACTTGAAAGAAAAACTTGCCATATTAAAAAAAGTGAAAATATGCACAAATTGTGATGCTGAAAATGATGAATTAGCATTATTTTGTTCTAAATGTGGTAAAAATATAGAATAAAAACAGGAGATAGGGTCAAGAAGAAAAATAACGAAATAAGATGAAAATCAATGTAAACCTAAAAGATTAAAGCTTATTTTAATTAGGATTAAAAATCTAACACTTTACTATTTTAGCACACTAAAGTAATATAATATATGAATAAAATATATATTATATTGATAAATGGGGGCTTAAATAATGAAAAAGAAAATTTTATCCATAAGTTTGTTATTATTACTTACAGTAAGCATTATTTTAACAGGATGTACGGGTGGCAGTAAGACACCATCACTTTCACAAGAGGCTGAAAACAATAATAATCAAGAAGAAGTTGACAAATCATTTGAAGATGTAAAAGATGCAGGTAAGATTGTTGTTGGGCTTGATGATTCATTCCCTCCTATGGGCTTTAAAAATGAATCAGGTGAAATAGTTGGATTTGATATTGATTTAGCCAATGAAGTTGCAAAAAAATTAGGGGTAGAAGCAGAATTTAAGGCAATCGATTGGGCAAGTAAAGAATTAGAATTAAAAAGTAAAAAGATAGATATGATTTGGAACGGATTTACTATTACTGAAGAAAGAAAAGAACAAGTAGCTTTTACAAAACCTTATATAGAACAAAAACAACTTATAGTTGTAACCAAAGAATCAGATATAAAGTCTAAATCAGACTTAGCAGGTAAAGTTATAGGTTTACAAAGTGGAAGCAGTAGTTATAATGCCCTACAAAAAGATGAAGCTACACTTGAATCAATCAAAGACATTGTAGAATATTCTGATAACAATGAAGTTTTGATGGATCTTGCAATAGGACGTACAGAAGCTGCTGTGGTAGACGAAGTAGTATCTCGATATTATATAGCAAAAAAACCCGATCAATATGTAATATTAGAAGAAAATTTTGGTTTTGAAGATTTTGGAGTAGGGCTTAGAAAAGAAGACAAGGCTCTCTTAGCAGAAATAAATAAAGCCTTAGATGAGTTAAAAGAAGATGGAACTACCACAAAAATCTCAGAAGAATGGTTTGGGCAAGATATTGTAAAATAAGCTTGGCTATTATAAAAGTGTGTAATATAAAACAATAATATACTTTATACAGGCTATTTGTCAGGACTATATGACTTTAGCCTGTATTTTTCTAATAGGAAATAGCAATTATAATTATAATTTAAAGGGAGAATATCATATGGCTTCAATAATTCCAATACTTGAATATATATCTCGTATTATACTTCCTATGTGGGAAGGTACCCTAGTCACTTTTAAATTATTTTTTGTGACAATAATCCTATCAATACCATTAGGCTTGGCAGTCGCATTTGCAAGAATTTCAAAATATAAATGGATAGCATCTATAACTAATATTTATATATGGTTGTTAAGAGGCACTCCATTGCTTCTACAAGTTTTCTTTGTCTATTATGGCTTACCAACATTCGGCATAACATTAGGAAGTTTTACAGCAGCAGCATTAGCCTTTGTCTTAAATTATGCTGCTTACTTTGCTGAAATATTTAGGGCAGGAATACAATCTATAGACAGGGGACAACATGAAGGAGCAAAAGTTT
>CAZRSG010000002.1:356-8981 GCA_964602705.1 uncultured Oscillospiraceae bacterium | reverse complement strand
GTTTAAGATTATACTTCCACAAACTATTAGTCATGTGCTACCACCTGTAGGCAATGAAACCATAACATTAGTAAAAGACACAGCCTTAGTATATGCCATAGGTTTAGGTGAATTATTAAGAGCAGCTAAGGTTGCAGTCAATAGAGATGCTATGATAACTCCTTTTTTTGTAGCCGCAATTTTCTATCTTATTATGACCTTAGTTATAACATATGTATTTAAAAAACTTGAAGAAAAATATATAGTATTTCAATAAATAGGAGAAGACTTAGTATGAATGTTATAAAGGCAAACAACTTATATAAACAATTTGGCGATTTAAAGGTTTTAAAAGGCATATCAGTAAAAGTAAAACAAGGGGAAGTTATTGCAATTATCGGACCATCAGGTTCCGGCAAAAGTACCCTTTTAAGATGCCTAAACCATCTTGAACTTATAGATAAAGGGCTTATTGAAATTCACAATGAAATCATGGCATACGATGATGAAATGGGGAATAGTAAATACCAAGCCGAAAAAATAGTACGAAACATCTGTAAGAAGATAGGTATGGTCTTTCAAAACTTTAATCTTTTCCCACATAAAACAGCCATAGAAAATATTATGGCAGCACCTATAGTGGTAAATAAACTTAATAAAAAAGAAGCAATATTAATTGCAGAAGAATTATTAAAAAAGGTAGGACTTTCTGATAAAAGGGATACTTACCCATATCAGCTTTCCGGAGGGCAAAAACAAAGGGTTGCAATAGCAAGGGCAATGGCAATGCAGCCATCCATCATGTTATTTGATGAGCCAACATCAGCCTTAGACCCTGAACTTACCGGTGAAGTCTTAAGAGTTATGAAACAATTAGCTAAAGAAGATATGACTATGCTGGTAGTAACACACGAAATGGGTTTTGCAAGAGAAGTAGCAGACAGGGTTATTTTTATGGACCAAGGCGAGATAATTGAAGAAGGTCTACCAAGAGAATTCTTTTGCAATCCAAAATGTGAAAGAACAAAAGTCTTTTTAAATCAGTGCCATATGTAAGAAAGGAAAGAAAAGAACAAATGTAAAAAAAATCAAAAGCATTATCGGCAGCATTCCCGCACACTATTCCGGTCTTTACCGGATTTACAGTATTGGGTATTGCTTACGGTATCCTAATGACTACTAAAGGATATTCATTAATATGGATAACCCTAATAAGTACTTTTATATATGCAGGCTCAATACAATTTATGGCAGTAAGCTTACTATCAACAGAATTTCAACCCTTATATATCTTTTTAATTACACTTATGGTAAACGCACGCCATTTATTTTATGGAATATCAACACTTTCAAAATTTAAAAATACCGGCAAATTAAAACCATACTTGATTTTTGGTTTATCTGATGAAACATTTTCCATTCTCTGTTCTACAAAAATACCGGAGTTGCGATTGGCAATCCTCTTGGACTTCAATTTCAAAGAACTGTTACAGCCGGAATAATTAGTGCAATTAATAGAACTATTACAGTAACTACAGATGCCAAAGAAAATTTCATGGAAGGTCTTATACAAACAGATGCCTCTATAAATCCGGGAAATAGTGGTGGTCCCCTTATTAATTCAAAAGGGTATGTCATAGGAATAAATACAATAAAAGTTGCAAGTGCAGAAGGGATGGGATTTGCTATCCCTATTAATATAACAATACCGATTATAGAAAGCTTCTCTAAAAACAACTCCTATACAACACCTTACATGGGACTTTTTGCCTATGACAAAGTAGTAGCAGAATATATACATCAAGATATGAATATACAAAAAGGAATATATGTAGCAAAGATTGATATAAATAGCCCTGTATACAAGGCAGGTATACGGGAAAAAGATATTATAACACATATGGACGATATAGAAATGAATACAATGATGGAATTAAGAGAACAGATGTTTAAATGTGGGCACGGAAACCATTGCACAATAAGGTTTATAAGAGATGGAAAAGTAAAAAAGGTAAAATTTGAATTAGAGAAGAAAACTAACGATAGCTTAATAACAAGATAAGTAATAAAAGTTATATATCCTATAGCAATAAGATTATAAAAAAACAAAAACCCTATTCATCAAATGCACATAAAAATTCGTAACAAATGGTACTGACTTTTTCTTATATTATACTATAATAAATATAGCAACTAAAGAATATATAAGAAAGGTGAATAAGATGAAAAAAAATATTGTTCTTAGGAAGATTATTCATATAGATGAAGATAAATGTAATGGTTGTGGCTTATGTGTTGAAGCATGTCATGAAGCAGCAATTGAAATGGTCAATAATAAGGCAAGGCTTGTAAGTGATGAGTATTGTGATGGATTAGGCGATTGCTTGCCGGAATGTCCTACTGGTGCAATAACAATGATAGAAAAAGAAACAATGGCATACGATGATGATGCAGTGCAAGAAAGGCTTAGCCAAATTAAAAAAGAAGAAAATATGGCATGCGGTTGTCCCGGCACAGCTGCAAGAGAACTGAAGCCCAAAGAAAGAGATATATCTTCGGATAAACCGGAAAAAGTTAATAATACAATAATATCTGAATTAAGACAATGGCCGGTACAGTTAAGGCTAATCAGCCCCAATGATAAATCAAATAATATCAGAAAAAGAGATTAATTTCAATGATTTAGAGAAAGAAATATTACAAGAATTTGACTCATGATGATGATTATGGTATTATAAATATAAAAATAGGTTTTCAACTGTATTTTTTTGTGTAATATGATACTAAATATACTGTGGATTTATAGTATAGAGCGTAATGTATAAAACAAAAATTTTTTTTAATGTGGTGAAAACATGAATTATTATAAGCTAATATGGAAAAATAATTTTATACTCGCAATCTTTTATACTATGGTATTTTTTATTGTAACTTATTCGAGTTCAGTGATGATAGCAAAGAAAGATTATGATAAAAGAGCAGAATCTAATGTTAAAATATTTTCTGACAATATGTCTGTGTCAATCAGGCATGCACAAGATGTTTCTATTATTTTACATGACAATGAGGCAGTGAAAAATTATATTGCAAGAGACACGCCGATAGCAGAAGATAAATTAATATTAAGCAAGTATTTATCAAGCACTATAAGTGCAATGCCAAATGCAAATGGAACAGTTGGAATCACGAATATGGCAAGCAACCATATAGTTTCTAAGTATAGCACTATGAACTTTGACTTTTTTTGCCAAAGTATAGGTTTGTCAATAGATTCAGCAAAGGGAATAGCGGCAAGGCTTGAAAAGAATAAATCGGAAAATGTAGCTGCAATAATATCATCTAAGAAGGATGAAAACTATCTTACAATAATACATTACGATGACACAAGCTTTGATAGGGCATATTATATTTATTTTACTTTTATACTTGATACAATGATAGGCGAAAACAAAGCTTCGGGTATTTATGTACTGACAATGAATGATTCTATTGTATATTCCAGCGGCAATCAAGATACAGATATTGCCAAATTACTTTATGGGTCTGAAAATTTGCACTATAAAAGGGTCAACAGCATTGTTGAAGAAACTGATGCCTACGGAAAATTTATGTGCTGGTATCTTATACCGAGAAGCATATATTTTTACAACATTAACAGATTCATAACATGGGTTGTCCTTCTTGCCTTCTTCATATTTTTTATTTCATTTCTTATTATTCAGTATATGGTTCGAAAAATTTATGCACCGGTTAATAGTGTTATGGATGTAATTAAGGATTTGAACATGATGCAAGGGGAAAATGAATTTGAAGCTATAAGAAGAACAATAATGACCTATCACCAAAAGACAAAAAACCTTATCCATATACTTGATAACTATAAAATACCTATGCGTGAAAAATTCTTTAAAGATACTGTTCAAGGGCTTATAAGTACGGAAAAGATAAAGCAGGGAATATCGGAATATTCTGTAAAGAGTGATAGCAGTGAAGAATTTGTGGTAATAATATTCAAATATACAAACTTTTTAGAAGTAACCGAAAATATTACCGATAATGGTATATATCTTTTGAAGCAATCTTTAAGGGAAATATTTAAAAATGCATTTTCAACCTATAATTTTTATGAGTACTTTGAACGAGATCAAAGCTCACATTTCATTATTGTGTCTGTAAAAAATGAAGATAAACTTAAAAGAAATATTGTAGAAGCAGTATCAGCAGTAGAAAACGAATTAGACATTTCAATTTTTGCTGTTGTTGGTTTTAGCGAAAAGAAATTTGAAGAAATTCAAAATTCCTATAAATCTGCCGAAAGGGTAATGCATAAAAACTATTCAGAGAGCAGGTCAATGATTGTATTTGCCCATGCATATGAGAATAAGCATGCCGATATGATTGACTTTGATAGTGATACAGATAAGGAATTGTTAAAGTACACATTAAAATGCGACCGTGAAAAGGTATATGAATGTATTTCTGAAATAACTTCAACAAACTTTTTTAACGGTTCAATAACAAAAGAAAAACATACTCAGCTAATTATGATGTTTTCGGTTTCCATTTTTAGAATACTTTCTGCTATAGGGAAAACAATTGAGGAGATTTTTGGAGAGGGAACTGTAATGTACCTTGAACTTCATGATGAAAAGACTGAAAGAGAGTTTTATGCAAAAGTATGCAGTATATTTAATTTGATAATAGACAATATTGGTAAGCATATAAAAACAGTCGCCGAAAATGAAAGTAATAAGATGCTTGAATACATACATAATAATTATACTAAAGATATTTCACTTATAGATTTGGCTGAATATTTAAAACGCTCAACATCTTATGTAAGCAAAGAATTTAAAAAATGTTTTGGGGAAAACTTTAAAGATTATCTTGCAAGATATAGAATAGAAGCGGCAAAAGAATTATTGGAGGAAAAAAATCTAAACATTGCCGACATTGCAATTGCGGTAGGATATAACAGTGCAAATGTATTTAACAGGGCTTTTAGAAAATATCTTGGGATTACGCCATCTCAGTATAAGGAAACAAGATAATTATTGAAATTAAGCATTCTATATATAAAATTATGAAAGGAAGTGGGTTTTCCACCTCCTTTTTTTGCTAAAAAGCCTATAAAACAAAAATAGTCAAATCAAAACCAAAATCGGTGATTTATTATAGGTAATTAATATGATATTATTTGTTTATAATACAAATAGAAAGGAACAGAAAATGATTAAAAATTTTATTTGGGATTTTGATGGAACTATATTTGACAGCTATCCTCACATTACGGAGGCAATGTGTACTATGTTTGATAATAATAAAATAAAGTATGATAAACAAGAGGTTATGGACGCTTTAAAGATATCATTTGGCTATGCTTATAAAAAATACGAAATAACTGACGAACAAAAAAAAGAGTTTTCGAAACTTGAAGGGGATATGTCTTTTAAACCACTCATAGTGCCATATCCTGAAACAATAAGAATATTAAAATTAATAAAACAGCGTGGGTATAAAAACTTTATATATACACACAGGGGTGAGAAATCACTTTTGCAATGCCTTGATAAGTATGAAATAACCGAACTTTTTGATGAGATAGTATCAAAACGCAATGGTTTTTCTTTAAAACCATCGCCGGAGGGGATTACCTACCTTATGAATAAACACAATCTTAACCCACAAGAAACGCTAATGATAGGCGATAGGCAAATAGATGTTATATCCGGGGTTAATGCTGGCTGTGCAGGTTGCTTTATTGAAAACGGTAATTCATCGGAAGATATCCAAGCTGATTACATATTTTCTGATCTTATAGAGCTTGAATCAACTTTATTAAAAATTTTATTATAGATATTCTGTGATTTTATATAAAAACTGAAAGAGGAGATCTTATGCAACTACAACAAAAAGTAATAAAAAGAGAAATGAAAAGGGAACGAAGAAAAAAGAAATGGGCAAATATACGCCGTGATAAGTTGCTATACATAATGCTTACACCATTTATTTTGTGGTTTGTATTTTTCTATTACAGGCCCCTTGCAGGAATACAAATAGCATTTAAAGATTATAAACCTCTAATTGGAATATGGGAAAGCAAATGGGTGGGTTTTGTTCATTTTAAAAACTTTTTTTCAAGCCCCTATGCATGGAGGGTTATACGAAATACATTAGCAATTAACTTTTATGAGTTGCTTGCAGTATTTCCCCTTACAATAATAGCGGCATTGCTTATAAATGAAATTCCGCATAAATCTGTAAGGACGACTTTTCAGACAGTGTTTTATCTGCCACACTTTATTTCATCAGTTATAGTTGCAGGCCTTGTCGTATCATTTCTTTCACCTACGGCAGGGGTAGTAAATATTATTTTGAAAAAGTTTGGATTTAATGGAGTATATTTTCTTGCGGAACCCAAGTATTTCCAATTTATATATGTTGCAATGAATGCATGGAAATCAATAGGATTTGGTACGATTATTTATACATCTGCCATATACAGCATAGATGAATCCCTTTATGAAGCTGCAGTTATTGACGGTGCAAACAGGTTCAGGCGAGTAATGAATGTAACCCTTCCCGGCATTTTGCCTACAATAAGTGTAATGCTTATAATGAGAATTGGAAATATGCTAAGCCTTGGTTCTGAAAAGATAATTCTTCTTTATCAGCCTATTACATATGAAACTGCTGATGTTATTAGTACATTTGTTTATAGAAATGGTCTTATTGACAGTAATTATTCATTTGCAACGGCAGTTGGTTTATTTAATACAATTATTTCATTAATTCTGGTTATTACAGCTAATAAAGTGAGTAAAAAACTAAACGAAACAAGTCTTTGGTAGGGGGGTGAGATGAAATGAATAAAAAGACATTTGCTGATAAGGTATTTGATTTTATAAATTATATTATAATGGTGGCTGCTTTATTAGCAACACTTTTTCCGATATGGTACATTATAGTTGCATCCCTAAGTGAGGGTCTTGAAGTACAGTCGGGAAATGTATTATTATGGGTAAAAGGATTTACACTTGAAACCTATAAAACAGTTTTCCGAACAAAAAACGTATGGTTATCTTATGCAAACACTATTTATTATGCCTTTATAGGTACCGCAGTAAGCATGATACTTACAATTTTGGGGGGGTATTCACTTTCAAAGTCAAGGCTTGAATATAAAAAAACAATTACACTTTTTGTACTACTATCCATGTGGCTTTCGCCGGGGATGATGCCTACATATTTAAATTTCAGAGACTTGGGGCTTTTAAATAATCGTTTTGGAATTTTGATGTGCGGCGGAATTTCAAGTTTTTACTTTATACTTATGCGTACATTTTTTGAATCAATACCGGACTCACTCGAAGAATCGGCTAAACTTGACGGTGCATCAGATTGGGATATATTAGTAAAGATATTTATCCCCTTGTCAGTGCCTGCAATTATGACCCTAACACTTTATTACTTTGTGGGCAGATGGAACAGTTATTTTTGGTCAATGATTATGCTAAGTGACGAAACAAAAATTCCCCTTCAAGTTTTGCTGAAAAAACTGGTTGTTGAAATGAGTGCATTATACAGTGAAAAGGGAAGTGTCGATTATGCATCGTCTTCAAGAGAAACAATGGTATATGCAATGATGGTTATTGCGGTAATGCCTATGCTTATTATATATCCATTTGTACAGAAATTCTTTGTAAAAGGCATAATGATAGGTTCAATTAAAGGTTAATTTCAAATTATATTTTATAAGAAAGGAATGATGGCATAATGAAAAGAACATTGATGATGTTACTTGCAACTATATTGCTGATTGGAGCAAGCGCTTGTAGTAAAAGGGAGGTGACGAAAATTGGAGATGAAACACAGGAGATGAGTATCTATATGCACTTTTTTGGCTATTGTGTATATGATGAGCAGTGGCCGATATTCAAAAAAGCAGAAGAACTTACGGGTGTTAAACTCAAAGGCACTGCTTCTGAAACAGTATCTGACAGCAATCAGGCTTGGAGTACAATGATAGTCAGCAAACCTTTGCCCGACATTATTCACGCTTCAAGAAGTAAGCTTAATACCTTTGCTCAGGATGGAGGGCTTATACCTTTGGAGGATTATCTTGATAAACATGCTCCAAATATCAAGCAATTCTTTGTAGAAAATCCCGAGGCAAAAAAACTTGCCGTAGCAAATGACGGGCATATCTACTTTATTCCGGGTTCACTATCGGGTACAACTGAAGGGGGCTTACCGTCAAGGGGTTGGTTTATCCGTAATGACTGGTTAAATAAACTTGGACTTGAAGTGCCGAAAACGGTAGACGAACTTTATAATGTGCTGACCGCATTTAAAACAAAAGATCCAAACGGCAACGGTCAGGCAGATGAAATTCCATACTTCGTAAGAGAAAAAGGTGTAGAAGGTTTATTCCAACTTTTTGGTGCGGAATATTCATGGTATATTTCTTCGGATGGCATAAAAAAATATGGAAAGATAGAAGAATCATATAAAGAAGCCGTTAAGAATATTGCAAAGTGGTACAAAGAAGGGCTTATAGATCAAGAGATTTATTCAAGGGGACAAAACGCAAGAGAACAGCTTTTATCAGCTAATTTGGGTGGCATGACACACGATTGGTTTTCA
>CAZRSG010000002.1:0-346 GCA_964602705.1 uncultured Oscillospiraceae bacterium | reverse complement strand
AAGTATAACGATACCTATGCCAACACAATTACCGGTTTTGAATGGGGACCGATAATGCCACCTGCAGATGTAAACGGTGTTGTTAAAGAGGTAGATTCAAGAAGCCCCTTTCACGACTTTGCTTGGGGGATTTCAAAAGACTGTAAGGACCCCGAAACTGCTGTAAAGTATTTTGATTTTTGGATGTCGGAAAAGGGCAGGGAACTTAACGCATACGGAGTTGAAGGTGTACATCATAATGTTGTTGATGGTAAAAGAATATTTACCGATGAGGTGCTTAATGCGTCGGACGGTGTTCCTGTTTATATGAGAAACCAAGGGCAGGTTGAAATAGGCACAGTTGGTT
>CAZRSG010000001.1:35554-46800 GCA_964602705.1 uncultured Oscillospiraceae bacterium | reverse complement strand
TAAATACCATGATTTTGTCTTTAAAAAAACTTGAAAATGAGTATAAAAAACATATAAAAATTATCGAATTGGAGGTGTAGATATGTTTAAAATTAATATTCAATTATTTGCATCTAAAAAAGGATTAGGAAGCAGTAAAAATGGTAGAGATAGTAATGCCCAACGTTTAGGCACTAAAAGGGCAGATGGACAATTTGTTTTAGCAGGAAATATTTTAGTCCGTCAGCGTGGTACCAAAATTCATCCGGGTACTAACGTAGGACGGGGTAAAGATGATACCTTATTTGCATTAGTAGATGGAAAAGTGAAATTTGAACGCAAAGGAAAATTAAGAACACAAGTTAGTGTATATGAAACACTTGAGGCGGTTGCACAGTAATAGTATTTTTCAATAAAATCTCAGATTTCTAATCTGGGATTTTATTTTTAGGATAAGATATTATAAATCTTGGTAATATAATTAGTATATATAAAGTGAATTAAAGCCGGAGGTGAGGAAATGTTTATTGATAGTGCAAAGATATATGTGAGATCGGGAAATGGTGGTAATGGTTGTGTTTCATTCCGTCGAGAGAAGTTTGTAGCTGCAGGTGGACCGGATGGTGGCGATGGAGGCAAAGGTGGTGATATAATATTTAAAGTTGATTCAAATATTAATACACTGATGGATTTTCGTTATAAAAGAAAATATCATGCAGGTAATGGTCAAGACGGTATGGGAAAAAAGTGTATTGGCAAAGATGGGGAAAGTATTATTATTAAAGTTCCACCCGGTACTATTATAAAAGATGCCCATAACAATGAAATATTAGCTGATATGGTCCACGATGGACAATCTTGGCTTGCAGCCGGTGGTGGACTGGGTGGTTGGGGTAATACAAGATTTGCTACTGCTACACGCCAGGTACCAAGATTTGCTAAGCCCGGTTATTTAGGAAAGGAAAGAGACCTATTATTAGAATTGAAGCTTTTAGCTGATGTAGGTTTAATAGGCTTTCCTAATGTTGGAAAGTCAACATTATTATCGGTAGTTTCAGCAGCATTACCCAAAATTGCAAACTACCATTTTACAACACTTGCCCCCAATTTGGGAGTAGTAAATCTTGAAAAAGGAAAGAGCTTTGTTATAGCTGATATACCGGGACTTATAGAAGGTGCACATAAAGGGGTAGGCTTAGGTCATGAATTTTTAAAACATATAGAAAGAACACGTATTCTTATTCATATAATTGATATATCTGGTATGGAAGGTAGAAATCCAATTGAAGATTTTGATATAATAAATAAAGAGTTAAAAGAGTACAATGAACACTTGGCTAAAATACCACAGATAGTAGCAGTAAATAAAATAGACTTATTAACTACAGAAACAAATATGATAGAATTTAAAGAAAAAGTAGAAAAAGAAGCTTATAAAGTTTTTAACATATCAGCAATAACAAAAAAAGGTGTTCGGGAATTAATGCTTTATGTTGCAAGTAAATTAAAAGAACTTCCACCACCGATTACATTTAAAGAAGATAATGATATAAAAAATATAGTCCATTCATCTATAAATGAGGAAGGTTTTAATATTAGAAAAGAAGCAGGCATATATATAGCAGAGGGAAAAAGGTTAGAAAGGATAGTTAACTCTATTAATTTTGAAGATTCAGAATCATTGCAATACTTTCAAATAGCACTTAAAAAGTCAGGTCTTATAAAGGAATTGGAAGATATGGGAATAGAAGAAGGAGATACAGTCCGATTATCTAATATTGAATTTGACTATATTAAGTAGACAAAAGATTGAATTGTATAGTATTATATTTATATAATATACAAGGTGGGTTTTAATATGGTAAAATTAATGCAAAAAGAAAAGATTATAAAAATAAATAGTAAAACAAAAAAGATAGGGATAATGGGAGGAACGTTCGATCCTATACATTATGGCCATCTTGTGACAGCTGAGGCAGTTAGGGCTAACTTTGGATTAGAACAGGTTATATTTGTTCCGGTAGGAAATCCACCCCATAAAATAGGTAAGGAAGTTACCGATAAGAACCATAGATATTTAATGGCATTATTAGCAACTGCAACTAATCCATATTTTGAGGTATCAAGGGTTGAGATAGATAGGGAAGGTTATACTTATACAGTGGATACTATAAATAAATTTAATGAAGAAGCGGCAGGGAAGGCAGTTTTTTATTTTATAACCGGTATAGATGCCTTAAATCAGATATTAACTTGGAAAGATGCTGAAAGGTTATTAAGGACCTGTGTTTTTGTGGCAGCAACACGACCCGGATATAATCAAAATGAAATATTTAAAGAAATTGAACATTTAAAAACAATTTATGACAGTAAGATTCACTCTGTAGAGGTACCATCCTTAGCAATATCATCAACAGATATTAGGGATAGGGTAAAAAAAAGCTTGCCAATAAAATATCTTTTACCGGAATCAGTAGAAAATTATATTTATAAAAATAATTTATATAATAAATAAAATGTTGAAAGACTATATAAACATAGGAATTAATAAATTAAAGATAGGTGTTTTGTAAAAATGAACGAAAAGGCAATGATAAAAAAACTTGAACATATGATTTCCGCAGACAAGTTAATACATTCAATAGCTGTTAAAGATACAGCAATTGAATTAGCAGGCTTAAATAATTGTAGTAAAGATAAAGCAAGAATAGCAGGTTTATTACATGATTGTGCCAAGAATATAAAAGAAGATAAAATTTTAGAAATGTGTGCTGAATTTGGAATAACTATAGATAATATTTGTAAAATGCAACCAAAGCTCTTACATGGCCCAATAGGTGCTAAACTTGCAACTAAGTTATTTGGTATAAAAGATAAAGACATATTGGATGCGATATATTATCATACTATAGCTAAAGAAGATATGTCTACATTATGTAAAATTATATATTTAGCTGACTTTATAGAGCCAAATCGTAATTTTCCTGGAGTGGACATGCTTAGAACGGTGGCATATATTAATTTGGATAAGGCCCTACTATTAACCATTAATAGCAGCATAAAGAAAGTAATTGAAATGAATAGGATAATTCATCCTAATACTATACTTGCAAGAAATTATATTTTAATAAACCGGTTTTATTCCTAAAAAAATTTTTAAGGTGGGAACATATAATATGAATTTTAAGGTTTTTTATAGATTGATTTTAATAATTACAATTACCTTTATATTGACTGCAGGGGCAGTATATGCCGGTATTAAAATTTCACATATAATAGCCGGTATAGATAAAACACCGGACTTAGGTGCTGCAGAGAAAATTAATCTTAAGACAAATAAAATAAAATCAACTAAACATCAAAAAGTTAATGTTGCTGTATTAGGTTTAGATGAGGCTGGTTATAGAACAGATACGATAATTTTTGTTCAATACAATCCAGATGGTAAGAAAGTAAATATGTTACAGATACCACGTGATACAAAAGTTGAAACAAATCGAAGGGATAAAAAGATAAACTCTGCATATGGATTTGGTGGAGAATCAGAGCTTTTAAAATCTATAGAAGATATAGTTGGATTAAAAGTAGATAAACATATATTTGTTAATATAGGGGGGTTTAGGAAGTTAATAGATACTATCGGAGGAGTTAAAATGAATGTACCCATTGACATGGATTATATAGACCCCATTCAAGAATTTACAATAAATTTAAAAAAAGGAGAACAAGTTTTAAATGGTAAAAAGGCAGAAATGTTTGTAAGGTTTAGACAAAACTCTGATGGGACAGGCTATCCGGAAGGTGATGTAGGAAGGGTTAAAGCCCAACAAGACTTTATTAAGGCAACATTAAACAAATTACTAAGCCTAAGAACAATAATAAAAATACCCAGTATTATATCCATAATGATGAAAAATGTAAAGACAGATTTTAAGACATCAGAGATTGCAAGTTATATTAAGGATGGTTTTAAAATGAGTAAAGACAATCTTAATATTATGTTATTACCGGGAAAAGGGCAATATATAAATGGGATTTCTTACTATATATATGAAAAAAAACAAACTCAAAAGTTAATTGATGAAAATTTTATTAAATAAAAAATATATTTTAAATGAAGGAGGTTTTTTCAACAATTATGCTTAATACAAAAAAAATAGCACTAAAGATTATAAATCTACTTGATGATAAGAAAGCAGAGGATATAAAACTATTAAATATTAGTAAAATATCTTCTTTGGCTGATTATTTTATTATTTGTAGTGGGAATTCTACAATTCAAATTAAAGCTATTGCAGATGAACTTGAAGAAAAGATGGAGACCTATGGTTATAAGTATTTGCGAAAAGAAGGTAAGGCAAATGCAAATTGGATACTTTATGATTATGGAGAAGTTATAATACACATTTTTCATCATGAATCAAGAAAGTTTTATAATCTTGAAAGACTATGGTCAGACGCACAGGTTGTTGATATATCAGCACTTAAAAGTAAAAATGAACTTACTGAAGAATAGGGGGCTAATAAGTGAATTATGATTTTAGCAAAATAGAAAAAAAGTGGCAAAGTTGTTGGGAAAATGATGATAACCTTATATCTGTAGAGAAGGGAAAACCCAAGTATTATATATTGGAGATGTTTCCATATCCCTCAGGTAGCTTACATATGGGACATGTTAGGAATTATTCTATAGGTGACGTAGTAGCCAGGTTTAAACAGATGAATGGTTATAATATATTACATCCAATGGGTTGGGATGCATTTGGTCTTCCGGCAGAAAATGCTGCCATTAAAAATAATACCCATCCTAATAAATGGACTTGGGCAAATATTGATATAATGAAAAAGCAATTAAAACAATTAGGGCTCCTTTATGATTGGAACCGGGAAATAGCTACTTGTCATCCCGATTATTATAAATGGACCCAATGGATGTTTTTACAATTATATAATAAGGGACTTGCTTATAAAAAGAAATCACTTGTAAATTGGTGTCCTTCCTGCATAACCGTTCTTGCAAACGAACAAGTAGTTGATGGTAAATGTGAACGCTGTAGTGCTGAAGTAAATAAAAAAGAATTAGAACAATGGTTTTTTAGGATTACTGAATATGCTGAACGTTTACTTTCCGATATAGATAAATTAGAAGGTTGGCCTGAAAAGGTAAAACTAATGCAATCTAATTGGATAGGACGTAGTGAAGGGGTAGAAATAAAATTCAAGCTAAATGAATTAGGTATAAACTTATCAGTCTATACCACACGTCCCGATACTGTATATGGTGTTACATATATGGTTATAGCTCCGGAACACGAGATAGTGCAAAGGATAATTAAAGGAAGCCCCCAAGAAGATAAATGCCAAGAATTTATAAAAAGAATGCAACAATATAATGAAATTACAAGAACATCTGCAGAAACTGAGAAAGAAGGTGTATTTACAGGTAGCTATGTAATTAACCCCTTGAACAATACAAAAATTCCTTTATATATTGCTAACTACGTTTTACCGGACTATGGTACAGGTGTTGTAATGGGTGTGCCTGCACATGATGAAAGGGACTTTGAATTTGCAAAAAAATATAATATACCTGTAAGGGTAGTAATTCAGCCTAAAGGAAACAAGTTAAACGGAGAAACAATGGCGGAGGCATACATTGAAGATGGGATTATGGATAATTCAGAAGAATTTAATGGCTTGAGTAATTGTGATGCAGCAAATAAGATTTCAGAATATATTGAAAGCAAAAAATTAGGCACAAAAAAAGTTAATTTTAAATTAAGAGATTGGTTAATTTCACGTCAAAGGTATTGGGGAGCTCCTATACCCATAATATATTGTGAAGATTGTGGACCCCTTCCTGTACCTGAAGAAGACTTGCCTGTTATATTACCTACAGATATTAAATTTAATGCGAAAGCTCGCACACCACTTAGCAGTGATTCAAGTTTTATTAATACTGTATGTCCTAAATGTGGTAAAAAGGCAAGGCGTGAACTTGATACAATGGATACCTTTGTATGCTCATCTTGGTATTTTTTAAGATACTGCGACCCAACTAATAAAGAATTAGCATTTTCAAAAGAAATAGCTGACTATTGGATGCCGGTAGATCAATATATTGGTGGAGTAGAACATGCTATACTACACTTATTATATTCAAGATTTTTTATGAAGGTAATGTATGACATGGACTTTATTTCTGTAGATGAACCTTTTAAAAACCTTTTGACCCAGGGTATGGTTTTAAAAGGTGGCGTAAAAATGTCAAAATCTTTAGGAAATACTGTAAGCCCGGAAGAAATAATAAATAAGTACGGTGCAGATACAGCTCGATTATTTATACTTTTTGCATCACCTCCGGAAAGAGACCTTGAATGGAGTGATCAAGGGGTAGAAGGTTGTTTTCGTTTTATAAACAGGGTATGGCGGCTTGTCCAATACTATTCCGAAAAAATAGTATCAAATAAGATTGCAAATGATAATGATAAAGAAACTACAGAGGCAGACAAAGAAATTAAATATATCCATAATCATACAATAAAGAAAGTTACTGAAGACATAGAAGAAAGATTTAATTTTAATACTGCTATAAGTGCTATTATGGAATTTGTAAATAGTTTAAATCATTATAAAGATAAAGTTAAAAGTAGTGATTATAATATGCCAATAATAAAAAAGGCTATAAAAGATTTAATAATTTTACTTGCACCGTTTATACCACATCTTGCAGAAGAATTATGGCAGGATATAGGTAATAAAGAAAGTGTTCATAATACACAATGGCCGGTATACGACAATAAGGCTTTAATAAAAAACGAATTAGAAATAGTAGTTCAAGTTAATGGAAAGGTAAAAGAAAGATTAATAATTCCGGCAGATATAGATAAAGAAGAAATGCAGGATATAGTTATGAATAATGAAAAGGTAAAAGATATAACAAGTGGGAAAGATATTATTAAAGTTATAGCTATACCAAACAAACTTGTTAACATAGTTTTAAAGTAAAAAAAAGAAGGTAGGGGGGAAGGTTAATTCATTTCCCCTATCTTATTTCTCTATATCTATTTATATAATGTACATTAGACCTTTTGTAGGCTAATCGTTTCTTCTTTCTGGAGTTTTTAACTATTAGACCCGTAATTAAATAAATGGTTAATAATGATAGGAATATTTTAACGATTATTGTATTTAATAAAAAAAGCAGACTACTTATTATTACTAAGAAAATATCACGTTCTATATTCTTATCTGAAATTAAATTTATTTCTCCCAGTATCTCGCCCTTGTATTTATATATTGCTTTTCCTAATATATCACCCTTCTCTACAGGTGCTTTAATATTTTCATTAACATATGTTTCTTTTTCAATTAAATTTTTATCTATATTTTTATCTAATAAAGATTTTAAATTTGTTTCGGCTAATAAAAGGGGTTTTAAATTGTTTTTAGCATGTAATACATTAGCTTCATCTACTATATCATTAGTATTAACAAGGGTCTGTATGCTATAATTATTAAAGCCATATTCAAATAAATTAATAGTATCTTCATAAGAATTTATTTTGACTCCTTCAACATTAGCCCCTAAAACAACTGCTATTAGTTCAAATTCATTTTTATTAGCGGCAGACACCAAAGTATGCTGTGATTTAGAAGTAAATCCTGTTTTAACACCTATGGCCGGCTTATAATAATAATTGTAATTGCTATTAGCCCTATATCTATTTATCAAATGATGAGTATTTGATAAATATCTAATCTTATTATATTTATTTGTTGGCGGAATTTCATAGTAATCCGTTGCAACTATTTCTCTAAATTTCGGCATTTCCATAGCATATTTAGTAATTACCGCCATATCATAAGCACAAGTAAAATGATTATCATCGTGTAAGCCATTAGGGTTAACAAAATTAGTGTTATTTGCACCCAGTTCTATTAATTTATTATTCATAAGCTTTATAAAATCATCATAAGAACCACTAACATATTCAGCTATAATATTAGCGGTCTCATTCCCAGATGCTACCATTAAACCAAACAATAAATCTTCTAAAGATAAGGTTTCACCCGGAAGTATACCTATATTGCTACTACCTGCCGGTAAAGTTAAAACTGCATCAGGACTTGCTGTTATAAGGTCATTTAGGTTTCCATGCTCAAGGGCTAATATAGCAGTTAGTATTTTGGTAATACTGGCAGGATACATTTGCATATGAGGATTTTTCTCGTATATAACCTTACCGGTTGCACTGTCCATTAATATACCTGCTGGGGAGTTTATCTCCAAGGGGCTTTCAGCATAGGCAAATGATGTGGTAGATATAAAAAATATAATAAATAGTAATATAGTTTTTTTAAACATATTTTTCTCCTTATGTATTAAATATTGTTTTAATAGTTTCTTCCTATAGTATAGCAAAAATAAAAACAAAATTACAGTATAAAAAAGGAATTTGCCAAAAAAAATAGAATAAATAAGATAGAACCTTTAAATTGAAGTTTATAAAAATTATTACATAAACTATATATGAATTATTTTAGCCTATGGATCTAATTTAAAAATTAAATAATAAAAATTTAATGTAGGAGGCATATAAGGTGGAAAATCTAACTAAAAGAGAACAGGTTATTATAATAACAGCATTATTAATAATTATTGCAACAATAGGTATAATTATGTTAAACTATAATGGTAATAAGTCTATAGAGATAAATACAAACAATAGTGAAAAAACAACTGTTATGGATAAAGAAAATGAATCGATTGAAGAAGAAAAAAAATTTATTTATGTTCATGTTAAAGGACAAGTAAATAATGTTAGTGTTGTTAAATTAGAAGAAGGTAAACGGGTGATTGATGCTATTGAATTAGCCGGAGGGGCAACAGCAAATGCAAACACTGAAATAATAAATTTAGCAGCTATTTTAAGGGATGGACAAGAAGTATACGTTCCCAGCAATGAGGAAGATATACCTAATATTCAATCACAAATTATTAATAATCAATCATCAAGTATGGACAATAAAATTAATATAAATATTGCAACAGTAGACGAATTGCAAAAATTACCCGGAATTGGACCTGCCACAGCAAAAGAAATTGTAAGCTTTAGAGAAAAAAATGCTGAATTTAAAACTATTGAAGATATAATGAATGTTCCCGGAATTGCAGAAGGCAAGTTTAATAGAATAAAAGATTTAATTGAAGTATACTAACAATATCAAAATACAATATAAGATAGAAAAAGTTTAGGTGATTGTTTATATATCTGTAAAAGCATAAAATAAGGAGGTATAAGATTGAAACTATTAATAGTTGACGATGAAAAGTTGTTGGTAAAAGGAATAAAATTTAACTTTGAACAAGATGGTTATCAAGTGGAAGTTGCTTATGATGGAGAAGAAGCACTAAAAATAGCTAAAGAAAAAAAATTAGATATAATAATATTAGATCTTATGTTACCAAAAATTGATGGTTATGCAGTTTGTCAAAAAATAAGGGAATTTTCAAATGTCCCTATTATAATGTTAACGGCAAAAACTGAAGAAATTGATAAGATATTAGGATTGGAATATGGTGCTGATGATTATTTGACAAAACCATTTAATATTTTAGAATTAAAGGCAAGGGTAAAGGCTATTTTAAGAAGGGTTTCATCTTCTGCAGGTCAAGGTAGTCGTAAACGTAATACATTATTGGTAGGTGAACTTGAATTAGATTATAATACCCGTAAGGTATCAATAAATGATGAAAAGATAGATTTAACGGTTAAAGAATTTGATCTAATAGATCTTTTTGCATCTAATCCCGGACGTGTTTATAGTAGAGAAAATTTATTGGATATAATATGGGGGTATGACTATCCGGGGGATATAAGAACAGTAGATGTTCATGTAAGGAGGCTACGTGAAAAGGTTGAACCTAATCCGGCACAGCCTATTTATATACTTACAAAATGGGGGGTCGGTTATTATTTTAAAGAAAGCAGGTGAAAGGTTTTTTAGTATTAAATGGAGACTGGTTATAACTTACTTTATAATTATTTTATTAACTTTATTTTTATTAAACATATATTTACAAGATTCCTTAAAAGAATACTTTTCCAAACAAAAAGGGGTTGAATTATTAACAAGAGCTAATATTATTGCTAAAACAACATCTGAACATATTAAATACAGTGATGAATTGATAGAAGAAACTATAGAACAATTAGAAATTAGTAAGGATATAAGGGTTATAATAACTGACAAAGAAGCGAAAGTATTATTTGATACTACAGAAACTAATAACTTAAAAGGGAAAGTCCTCCTAAAAGAAGAAGTTGTAAAAGCTCTTAAGGGTGAAAATATTAAAACTATTTTAGAAGAAGACCCGGACTGGACATTAGAAGCAGCTGTACCTGTAATTAAAAACAAAGAAATTATAGGTGCTATATATTTATCAGCACCGGCACAAGAAATAAGTGACTTTTTAAAAGATATTAAAAAAAATATGTATACTATAGCCTTTGCAATTAGTTTACTTATAGGTGTTTTAAGTTTTGTTTTGGCGGGTATCATAACAGGACCTGTGGAAACACTTACTGCAGTAATAACTAATGTGGCATATGGTATGCATGATCAAAGAGTTGATATAAAGGGAAATGATGAAATAGCACAATTAGGTATAGCTTTTAATAAAATGAGTGAACGTTTAAAAGAAGAAGAAGAAAAAAGAAGACAATTTGTAACAGATGCTTCACATGAGCTAAAAACACCCTTAAGTTCCATAAAAGTCCTATCAGATACATTATTACAAATGAAAGATATGGAGATTAACCTTATAAAAGAATTTTTAACGGATATAAATAATGAAATTGATCGTTTATCCCGTATTACTGATAACTTATTACAACTTACTAAAATGGATGTTCTAATAAATCAAGTTGAATATAAAGAAATTAATATAAACTTATTCCTTAGGAATATTATTAAAAGTTTATCACCATTATCAAGAAAGAAAAATATATCAGTAAGGTTAAAAACTGATGATGATATAATATTATATACGGATGAAGATAAACTATGGGAATGTATTTTTAATATTGTCGATAATAGCATAAAATACACAGAAGTAGGTGGTAAGATAAAGATAACACCTATTAAATCAGAATATCATATTATAATAACTATAGAAGATAATGGGATAGGCATATCGGAAGAAGAAATAAATAATATATTTGATAGATTTTATAGGGTTGACAAAGCACGTGCAAGAGATA
>CAZRSG010000001.1:34941-35544 GCA_964602705.1 uncultured Oscillospiraceae bacterium | reverse complement strand
GGGGTATGGGCTTAGGATTATCAATTGCTATGCGTGCCATAAACTTACTTGATGGAAGTATACAAGTGGAAAGTCAAGAGGGAAGCGGTAGTAAATTTACGATAATATTGCCATATCGTGAAAATTAACAAAAATGTAATAAATATTAATTTTTTTGTAATGATTATATTGTATAGTAGGAGTAGATGTATAATTTCTGGAGGTTAATAAATTATGAAAAGAATGTTAATACCTATAATAATAATATTGGGACTTATTATAATCTATGGTTGTGGTCCTGATATGGATACCGTTAAAAAACTTACTAATGGCAATAACTCACAATATAAATATAAGGCAAATTTATATTTTACAGACAAGGATAATAGCAAAATATTATCAGAAATAAGGGAAATTAGCTATGAGGATGAAGAAGATTTACCGGAACTTGTAATTAAAGAATTATTAAAAGGGCCTGTAAATTTAGAAATGAAAAGGGCTATTTCTGATAAGGCAAAATTATTGAATATTAGTCAAAATGGCTCAGTAACTGAGGTGAATTTTTCTGAGGAATATCATGATAACGATGATATAGGAGAATTAGTAACACGTTTTTCTATAGTA
>CAZRSG010000001.1:16068-34931 GCA_964602705.1 uncultured Oscillospiraceae bacterium | reverse complement strand
GAAGGAAAAGAATTAGTTGGTCCAAGTGGCAACTCTTTTGGTGCTATGGGAAAAAATGATATAGTATTTGATCAGTCATTAACTGGTAAAGGCTATACCAGCATAAAATTATATTTCCAAGATACTGAATCTACTATGTTATTACCTGAAAGCAGAAGAATTACAGTAAAAGATAATGAACTTATAGAAAAATGTATAATACAAGAACTTATAAAGGGCCCGGAAAGAAAAGAATTATCTAAAACAATTCCACAGGAAACTAAATTATTATCTATAGAAACTAAAGATGAAGTATGTTTTGTTAATGTTTCACAAGAATTTAAAACAAAACATTCGGGTGGTTCTTGGGGTGAGCTCATGACAATTTATTCTATTGTTAATTCATTAACGGAACTTCCCCATATTACACAAGTTCAATTTTTGATAGAGGGAAAAACTATAGAAGATTATAAAGGGCATGTAACATTTAATGAGCCATTTAAAAGAGATGAAGGTTTATTTAAAAAAAATTCAAATAAATAAGGGTTGGTGTAGCTACAGATATGAAAGATAGGGCATGGGTTATTTCCAATGGTAATATAAATGATTACCGGTTTTATAAAAATATCATATCTACTAAGGACTTAATTATTTGTGCGGATGGTGGAGCTATACATGCATTGAATATGGAAATTATTCCTGATGTTATAATAGGGGATATGGATTCAATATCTACGAATAAAGATTATTATCAAAGAATAAGAAAAGAAGTTGACAGAAATAAGGTAGAGGTTGTTAAATATCCTACAAGTAAAGATAAAACAGATACACAGTTGTCGGTAGAATATGCAATTAGAAAAGGGTGTAAGAAAATAATTTTGACTGCTTCCTTGGGAAGTAGGTTTGACCATTCATTTGCTAATATATCGATGCTTAAACTTATTATGAATAACAATATTAAGGGTATGGTATTAAATGAATACAACGAAATATATCTTGTAAATAAACATATAAAATTAAAAGGTGAAATAGGACAAATCCTTTCGATTATTCCTATAAGTGAAAAAGTTTCAGGGATATCAACTAAAGGTCTTAAATATGAATTAAATAATGGTATGATATCTTTAGGAAATTCTTGTGGGGTTAGCAATGTTTTTATTAATACATTAGTGGAGGTTAGCATTAAAAATGGTTTAGCCTTAATTATAAAAACATATGATGAACTTTGATTATAATCACCAAAAAGCAACTTATTGAATATACTGAATTAGGATTATCAGATGGAAGCTCGGTTGGGTATTATAAGTTTGTTTGTATATGCTGGTAGTTATATAGAGAGAGGTGGTAATAATGAAAGTACTTGTATTAAAAATGCCAAAATTCTTGGGGAGAATAATAAAAACAATATTAAAAATGAATTAAAGGTACATAAAGGCTTCTATGGTTTTAAAATAACATAAGTGTTATTGTTAATCATAGAAGCCTTTATATTTAATAGGTTATTTATTATATTGCCCTTTCAACCTTATTAGATCGTATACATTTAGTGCATACAGCAACCTTTTTCGGGCTTCCGTCCACAAGAGCCTTAATTTTTTTAATATTAGGCTTCCATTGTCTATTACTTTTCCTATTTGAATGACTTATTTTAGATCCAAAATGAACACCTTTGTTGCAAATACTACATTTAGCCATTGCTACACCTCCTTAAAACAAACGGACTATAAATATAAAGCAATCTAATTGTAACAGAGCTTAATCAAATTTTCAAGTTTTTTTATTTGCAAAATTAAAAATTAAAAATTCCTTATCAAAAAGTGAAAGTTGATATATAATAAGACTAAGATAAAAAATAGATTTTTATAAAATTATAATAAAGAAACAAAAAATAATGTGGGAGGTAAAAATATGGTTGTTAAAATAGATAATAAAAATGGCAGCATCATAATGACTACAGACCTTATTGCAAATATAGCCGGTATCTCAGCTATGCGATGTTATGGTGTAGTAGGAATGGCTTCAAGAAATGCTACAGATGGATTAGTTAGTCTTTTAAGGTTAGAAGCACTAAGTAAAGGGGTAAAAGTAGATATAGATGATAATAATAATATGATTGTAGATTTACATATTATTACTGAATATGGAGTAAATATTTCTGTAATAGGTGTCAATATTAAAAACAATGTAAGATATGCATTGGAAGATATCACAGGATTAAAAGTGAAAAAGATAAATATACATGTAGAAAGTGTTAGAGTAGAGCAATAAGTGAGGAGGATATTAATTGATGTTAAATCAAATTGATGGTAAATTACTAAGGAAAATGATAATATCTGCATCAAATAATCTTGAAAATAATATTGAAATCATCAATGAATTAAACGTATTTCCTGTTCCGGATGGTGATACGGGGACTAATATGTCACTAACTTTTGGCTTAGCTGTCAGTGAAGTGAAATTATCCAATAGTAATTCAGTTTCTGAAATAGCAGATATATTAGCAACAGCATCTTTGAGGAGTGCTCGTGGAAATTCGGGAGTTATTTTATCGCAAATTTTTAGAGGTTTTGCTAAGGGTCTTAAGGGTAAAGTATTTATTAATGCCAAACAGTTAGCAATAGGATTACAAGAGGGGGTAAATACAGCATATAAGGCTGGAATGAAACCAATTGAAGGAACAATTTTAACAGTAGCCAAAGAAAGTGCAAAAGCTGCTTTTGAAATAAGTGAAACGAAGGATGATATTATCCAGGTTTTTGAATCAACAGTGGATAGGGCAAAAGAAAGTTTAAAAGAAACTACTGAAATGTTACCAGCTTTAAAGCAAGCAGGAGTTGTAGATGCCGGTGGAAAAGGTCTTGTCTGTATTTTAGAAGGAATGCTCTATTTTTTAAAAAATAATAGAGGAATAAGTTTAACAAATTTAAAGAAAAATATTAATGATAAGACTTATAAAAATCCTAATACACAAGAGCATTTGTTAGAAAGAGGTAAAGATATAAGATTTGTTTATTGTACTGAGTTTTTAATATGCAATTTTAATAAGTTTATAAATATTAAAAAATTTGAAAATAATATAAAAAGATATGGCGATAATATTTTTATTGTTGAGGATAATAATATTATTAAATTGCATATGCATACAAATAATCCCGGTATTATTATAGAAGAAGCTTTAAAAATAGGTGAATTAACGGATATTAAAATAGACAATATGAAAGATCAATATGATAAATCATTTTTAAATAAAAAAGAAGAAAAAGAAAAGATAAAAAATAAAAAGTATGGTTTTGTAGTAGTTGCAATTGGATTGGGACTAATAAATATCTTTAAAGATTTGGGTGCTGATCATGTTATTGCAGGTGGACAATCTATGAACCCAAGTACCGAAGATATTTTAAATGCGATAAATTTAATCCATGCTGATAATATTTTTGTATTATGTAATAATAAAAATATTATTGCTGCGGCTGAGCAAGTTATAAATCTTACTGATAAAAATATAATAATCATCCCAACTAAAAGTATTCCCCAGGGAATAAGCTCAATGATAACTTTTAATCCGGAATTAACACCCGATGAAAATAAAATGAAGATGGTTGAGGCATTAAATGAGGTAAAGACGGGACAAATAACGTATGCTGTTAGAGATTCTATCATAGATGATAAACAAATAAAGAAAGGTGATATATTAGGTATTAATGACGATAAGATTACGGTAATAAATTCTGATATAGAATATGTATGTTATAAACTATTAGAAGATATGGTAGATGATGAATGTTCAATAATATCAATTTACTTTGGAAAAGATATAGAAGAGACAAATGCAAAAAAGGTAATGAAAGAAATTGAAAAAAAGTTTCCGGACTATGACATAGAAATTCATGATGGTGGGCAGCCTCTTTATTATTACATTATTTCTATAGAATAAAAAACAATATAAGCCTCCAATAACTGTATCTTTATGAATATATTACTTGTTTAATATTTTATAAATTGCATATATTATTATCGAACAAAGTAATAGGAGGTGAAGATGATGCCAAGTAGAAATCAAAATGTAGTTCCTGAAGCAAGAGCTGCTTTAGATAAGTTTAAGCAAGAAGTAGCCAATGAAGTTGGTGTTACTATAAAAGAAGGTTATAATGGAGATTTAACATCCAGGGAAGCTGGAACAGTTGGTGGTAATATGGTTAGAAAGATGGTACAACAAGTACAACAAGGTATGGTAGGTAAATAACCATATTGATATATAATAATAAAAGGAATAACCTATAAGTTATTCCTTTTATTATTTGCTTAGCTTATAAATTACAAAATCTTGCGTTTGTTTTTAAGATGTGCTAATATATTTACAATATAAGAAAAATTACATAGAGATCAACAAAAAATAACGGGGATAGGTTTTTAGAAAAGGAGAATTAATATCATGACAAGTGTATTTGATGTTTTAGAAAGTAGAGGTTTTATAGCCCAAACAACACATTTAAAACCAATTAAAGAATTATTAAGCAAGGAAAAAACAACATTCTATATAGGTTTTGATGCCACTGCAGATAGCCTGCACGTAGGGCATTTTATTCAAGTTATGGTTATGATGCATATGCAACAGTATGGTCATAGACCAATTGTTTTAATAGGTGGAGGAACAACAATGGTTGGTGATCCTACCGGTAAAACAGATATGCGTAAAATGTTAACAAAAGAAGAAATACAAAAAAATAGTGAAAACTTTAAACACCAACTATCCAAGTTTATTGACTTTAAAGAAGATAAGGCGATAATGTTAGATAATGCTGATTGGTTATTACAACTAAAATATATTGAATTTTTAAGAGATATAGGTATTTACTTTTCAGTAAATAGAATGTTAACTGCAGAATGTTTTAAAACCCGTTTAGAAAAAGGACTATCGTTTACAGAATTTAACTATATGCTTATGCAAAGTTATGACTACCTTAAATTATACCAAAAATACAATTGTACATTACAATTAGGCGGTGATGACCAATGGTCTAATATTATTGGTGGAATAGATTTAATTAGACGAGTAGAGGGGCAGCAGGTTTATGGTATGACATTTAATTTATTAACAACAAGTGAAGGAAAAAAGATGGGTAAGACTGAAAAAGGTGCCTTATGGTTAGATGCTGAAAAAACTTCCCCCTACGAATTTTACCAATATTGGCGTAATGTGCATGATGAAGATGTTGTCAATTGTTTAAAACTATTAACCTTTTTACCAATAGAAGAAATAGGAGACTTAGAACAGTTAGAAGGTCATGAAATTAATAAAGCAAAGCAAGTTTTAGCTTTTGAAGTTACTAAGTTAGTTCATGGTGAAAAAGAAGCAATAAAAGCAGAACAGGCTGCAAGAGCTTTATTTAACCAAGGCAAACATGCAGAAAATATGCCAAGTACTATAATGTCAGAAAAAGATATAAGTGAAGGTTTAAATATACTTCAACTTTTACAAATAACCAAATTAACAAGTTCTAAAGGAGAGGGAAGGCGTTTAATATCTCAAGGTGGATTATATGTAAATGATAAAAGAATAGAGGATATAGACTTTACAATTAATATAAAAGATTTTACAAATAAGGAACTTATGATTAGAAAAGGAAAGAAGAGTTATCATAAAATTGAATTAAATTAAAAGAAAAGAATAAAAGACAACAAATAATAAAGACTTCCTATTAAGGAAGTCTTTATTATAATGTCATCACATTACAATTAAGCAAGAGTTACATTTGCTGCTTGTGGTCCACGTTCACCTTGTTCGATATCGAATTCAACTTTTTGACCTTCTTCAAGAGTTTTGTATCCATCTACTTGAATAGCGGAAAAATGTACAAAAACATCGTCTCCATCTTCTCTTTCAATAAATCCGAATCCCTTTTCTGAGTTAAACCATTTTACTGTTCCAACCATTAAACAATTACCTCCTAAAAATTTAAATCTTATAATGATGCTTTTTGAAATCTTTGAAATTTCATTATTTATTATGTTAATAAAAATCATAAGTTATACTCATTGCTTTTCCCGTATCATAGCTTCAATTTCAATTATAAACGATTATTGATAAAAAAACTTGTTACAAAATTACTTACGTAAAACCAAATATTTCAAAAATGCTCATATATACAATCATAATCATACAGTATAAGGAAAGACCTGTCAAGTGTTAATAAAATAATTATTGTATAAAATTATTTGATAATATTTATTTAGGGGTTTGACATTTGTAGGGGTGGATGACTCTGTCTACCCACAATCTGGATTTTTATTTTTCAGAGGATACAATTTATAATAAAAAAATAGAGAATATAAGGTGTGATTATATGTTTGTTTGTATAAATGAAAGGTTTGGAAATATGAATGTTAATGGTACTATAAAGAAAAGTACTTTTTCTTTATAGCTTTTATCTTGCGAATTAGACTATAGATATGTTAGAATATAAGTAATAGTAAAGGAGCTGATTAATAATGGCAGGGCATTCGAAATGGAATAATATAAAAAATAAAAAAGGTAAGGCAGATGCACAAAGGGGAAAGATATTCACAAAAATAGGTAGGGAAATAGCTGTTGCAGTAAAAGAGGGGGGTCCTAATCCTGAAGGGAACTCAAGGCTTAAAGATGTTATAGCAAAGGCTAAAGCAAGTAATATGCCTAATGATAATATAGAAAGAAGCATTAAAAAAGCTGCCGGTGGAGCTGATGGGGCAAATTATGAAGAAATAAATTATGAAGGATATGGTCCGTCAGGTGTGGCAGTTATTATAGAAGTTGTAACAGACAATAAAAACAGAACAGCAGGAGAAATAAGGCATTTATTTGACAAGTATGGTGGTAACTTAGGTTCAACCGGTTGTGTAAACTGGATGTTTGATAGAAAAGGTATATTAATAATTGAGAAAAAAGAAGGTATAGATGAGGACGAACTTATGATGGAAGCTATTGAAGCGGGAGCGGAAGATTTTGCAATTGAGGAAGAATATTATGAAATAGTAACCTTAACAGAAGATTTTTCATTAGTACGAGATAGTTTAGAAGACAAAGGTTTTTCATTTGCCTCAGCAGAATTAGAATACATTCCACAAAATCTTGTTAAATTAGGTGAAGAAGATATAGAAAAAATGGAGAAACTTATAGAATTTGTTGAGGATAATGATGATGTGCAGAATATATGGCACAATTGGGAAGAACCCCAAGAATAATTTAAATTATATCTTCTTGACTTTTAAGAAATAATATAGCAAAATGTAACCAAATAGTTACTTAAAGTGAGGTAGTTATAAAATTAAAAAGAATAAGAGATTCGATTAAAATAAAAGAAGGTATTTTAAATGTTGCAGAAATTGAATTTACTGCAAAAGGAATACACGGAGCAAGGATAGATGAGATAGCATCACATGCCAATATTAATAAAAGAATGATATATGAATATTTCGGTAATCATATATGTTTTTAACCTATTTATTGGAATGAATATTTAATCCATAAAAGTATGGAAGATGAAGATTGGGCAACATGTCTTATGAAATTCAAGGATGGAACAACCACCTTATTAGAGGTAAATTATGTAACAACCGGTGGTATGGAAGATACAATTGATATATACTGAACTAAAGGCTGTATGTACATAGATTTTACATTTTCATCACCTATAAAATGTTATTCAATATAGGAGCATATACTAAAGAAGCTACTGAAAGAATGGCAGTCAAATTAATAGAAAATTTAATAACAATGCTTGAAATAAAATAAGAAGCAAATATAAAATGAGGTGTAAAAATTAATGAAACTTAATAATAAATTACTTATAGACAACCCTAATATAGCTGAAAGGTTTGCCTATAAGCAAGGATATTCACAAATTCCTGAAAAAGTTATTCAATTTGGTGAAGGCAATTTCTTACGGGCTTTTTCAGATTGGATGATACAAGAGCTTAACAATAAGGGATTATTTAAGGGTAGAATTGTTGCTGTACAACCTATAGAAGAAGGCTTAGCAGAACAAATCAACGATCAGGATGGCTTATACACTCTAATTATCAGGGGTATTCAGGACGGTAAGCAAGTATATCAACCATCAATAATATCAACTATAAGCAGGTGTATTAACCCATACAGTGATTGGGATGCCTATTTAAAATGTGCAGAAAATCCTAACATAAAATATGTAATATCTAACACTACTGAGGTTGGAATAGCATATAATCCATCAGATAAAATAAATGATAAGCCTGCCCTATCATTTCCGGGAAAATTGACTCAATATTTATATCATAGATATAACCACTTTAATGGTTCAGAAGAAAGTGGGATGATTATTTTTGCATGTGAATTAATTGATAGAAATGGTGATGAACTTAAAAAAATTATTATGCAATTAGCAGAAGATTGGAAGTTGCCGGAAACTTTTAAAACATGGATAAGTGAAGATAATTATTTTTTAAATACATTAGTTGATAGAATTGTTCCCGGATATCCTGCAAATGAAATTGAAGAAATAACAAAAGAATTAGGATATGAGGATAAACTTATAACTACTGCTGAATGTTTTTATTTATGGGTTATTGAGGGACCGGAAAAAATTAAAAACTCTATACCGTTTAAAGAAGCTGGTTTAAATGTTTTATGGACTGATGATATATATCCATACAAGACAAGAAAAGTTCGTATTTTAAATGGTACCCATACTACAATTGTTCCGGTTGGTTTGCTTTATGGCATTGATACCGTTGGAGAATGTATAAAAGATAAGGTAATTGGTAAGTTTATGAAGGAAGCAATGTATAATGAAATTGTGCCATCAGTTGAAGGTGTTGATGTAAATATGTTAAAAGATTTTGCTAACTCCATAGAAGACAGATTTAAAAATCCCTATATAGGGCATAGTTTATTTTCAATATCATTAAACGGTATATCTAAATTTAAGGAAAGGATTATACCATCAATATTAGGATACTATAAAAAGAATAAAATTCTACCGGAGAAATTAACATTTTCGCTTGCTGCAACGATAGCCTTTTATAAAGGAACGGAAATAAAAGAAGATAGGTTGATTGCTAATCGTCAAAAAGGGGAATATCAAATAAATGATGAAAAAGAAATATTAGAAATTTTTAAAGAAGCATGGTTAAAGCATGAAAAAGATAACAATTTAAGAGATGTAGTTGAATCTTTACTCCAAAATAAAAGATTATGGGATATGAATCTTTTGCAAATAGAAGGACTATATGATAAAATATATCAAGATTTAAAAAATATCTTATTCGATGGGATTAAAGAAACAATTTCCAAGATGAATAATCTTAATTAAAAAATAAACATATAACAACTATAATAATATTATTTGTATGGAGGCGTTTTAATGTCGGAAAACTTCTTTATGGGAATTGATATAGGAACATCAGGTGTGAGGGCGGCTCTTTTTAATGAAAAAGGCTATCAAAAAAGTTTGTATCATAAAGAATATCCATTAATTTCATTGCAACCGGGTATGGCAGAATTAGATCCTGATCAAGTATTTAACTCCTTAATAGATGTTGTAAAAAATTGCTTAGCACAAATTAAGATATCAAAAGAAAATATTTTATCAATTGGCTTAAGCACACAAATGCATAGTATATTACCGGTTGATAAACAAGGAAAGCCCTTAAGCAATTTATTTACATGGGCGGATAATCGTGCTGAACAGCAAAGCAAATTCATCAGCATAAACTATGACACAAAAGAACTTTACAGAAAGACAGGTTGTAGAACGCAACATCCAATGTATCCTATAAGCAAAATATTATGGTTAAAAGAAACTAATTCAGCCCTATACTCCAATACCTATAAATTTATAAGTATTAAAGAATATATAATTTATAAATTATATAACGAATATGTAATAGACATAACGGACGCATCTGCAAGTGCTTGTTTTAATATTAATGAATTCAAATGGGACGAGGATATACTTAAAGATATATTAAATATTAATACAAGTAAATTAGGAACACCTATGGATATTACATATACACTTAATAATATGAATAAAGTATATGCCGATGCAATGGGGATATTACCTAATACTCCACTTGCTCTTGGTTCAGGTGATGGAATGATGGCAAATTTGGGCTGTGGTGTCTTTGATAGCACAAGAATGTCAAGTACTATAGGTACAAGTGGTGCAATGAGGATATCATCAGATAAGCCAATTATAGACCCGGATGGAAAGACGTGGTGTTATAACTTTACAAAAGACACTTGGGTAGCAGGTGGTGCAATAAACAATGGTGGTATTGTATTAAAGTGGATGAGGGATGAGTATAAGGCACAATTTGAATCTGAAATGATTGAAATGGGTGAGAAAAAGATATATAAATTATTTGACACCTATGCTGAACAAGTATCTCCAGCTAGTGACGAACTAATATTTCTAACCTATTTAACCGGTGAACGTTCACCCGGGTGGCATGCAAATGCTCCCGGTGTTATTCATGGTCTAAGACTCCTACATGGTAAAAAACATTATATACGTGCTGCTATGGAAGGTGTTATGTATAATATGTATTCAATATATGAAGCTGTAACAGCTCTAAATAATAATGTTAAAACTATAATAGCAAATGGAGGCTATGCTAACTCACCAATATGGTTACAAATACAAGCTGATATATTTAACAAAGATATTGCAGTTGCTGATGTATCCGAGGCAGCTGCATTAGGTGCTGCTTATACAGGAATGGTAGCTATAAAATATATACAAGACTTTAAACAATTATTACCCGCAATGAAAACATCACAAATTGTAAATCCTATACAAGAAAATAATGAAATTTATAAAAATGCATATGAGAAATATCAAGAATTATATTTAAAATTAATTAAGTAATCATGTAAGATATAAAAATATAAAATAAAAGAATAATTAGGAGGGAGATGCTAATGGTTAATATAAAAGAAATTATAAAGCAATCACAAAATGAAATGGGAATTAATGATGAAGAATTAAAAGACTATTTACATCAATCCATAAAAGAAATTAAAGGTAACTTAAAAAAGGTATTGCTTATTCCGCCAGATTTTACACGCAATCATTCTGGGGCAGGTAAAATAACAGCAATTTATTATGAAATGTTAAAAGATAATTGTAAAGTTGATATATTACCGGCATTAGGAACTCATATGCCAATGAGTGATAAAGAGTTAAAAGATATGTTTGGTCACGGAATACCAAGAGAATGTTATATAGACCATAATTGGAAAGAAGATGTTGTAAAACTTGGTGAAGTCCCAAGGGAGTTTGTAAATGAAATTTCGGAAGGTTTAATGGACGAAGCTATTGATATAGAGGTTAATAAACTTATTATTGATAAAAGTTATGATTTAATTATTTCAATTGGGCAAGTAGTACCACACGAAGTTGTAGGTATGGCTAACTATAGCAAGAATATTTTTGTTGGTTGTGGTGGTAAGAATATGATTGACAAATCTCATATGCTTGGAGCCATTTATGGTATGGAAAGGGTAATGGGAAGAGACCATAGTCCGGTCCGTAAAGTATTCGATTATGCAGAAGAAAATTATGCGAAAGACTTTCCATTAATGTATGTTCTTACTGTAACAAGCCAAAACCAAGGGGAAACATGTATAAATGGTTTATATATTGGCAATGAAAGAAATATATTTGAAGAAGCTGTAAAACTTAGTCAGGAAAAAAACATGACATTTTTAGAAAGGCCACTTAAAAAGGTAGTAGTATATCTCGAGCCTGAAGAATTTAAAAGCACCTGGCTTGGTAACAAGGCAATATATAGGACAAGAATGGTTATTGATGATGATGGAGAATTAATAATAATTGCACCGGGGGTTAGACAATTTGGTGAAGATAGTGGTAATGATGTTTTAATTAGAGAATTTGGTTATATGGGTATAAAAGAAGTTGTAGATCTTTTAAAAACCAATGATAAGTTAAGAAATAACCAGTCAGTTGCAGCCCATTTAGTACATGGTTCAAGTGATGGTCGTTTTTCTATAACATATGCAGTAGAAAAACTTACAAAAGAAGAAATAGAATCAGTTAAATTTAATTATATGCCTATAAAAGAGGCATATAAAAAGTATAATCCAAAAGAGTTAAAAGATGGTTTTAATACCTTGGATAATGGAGAAGAAATATTTTATATAAGCAACCCAGCATTAGGTTTATGGGCGGATAAAAATAAGTTTTAATAAACTGAAAGGAATGTCATCCTTGCAAACAGCAAATGATGGGATAAAAATTAATAAGGCTAAAGATACATTTATGAAAAAGATCCCCTTTAAAGTGTATCAATTACTAATACAAGGTAAAAGCCAACCGGTGCATACCCATGACTATATGCAAATATGGTATGTTATGAATGGGTATGCACAACATTATATTCCCCCTAATCAAACTATAATTTGATTAGGGGGAATATATTTGTTATACCTCCATTTGTTAATCATAGTGTTAGAGTTGCTCAAGGAAAACAAGCAAAAATCATAGGCTGTGAATTTTCACCTGGCTTTATTAATGAAAATATATTTGAAGAAGGACAAAACACAGCCCTATTTGATTTTGCATATTTAGAACCCTTTTTAGTCGAAAAAGAAGAAGTACTCCCAAGACTACAACTGCATGGTATAAGTCAGATTCAAGTTGAAAAACTTTTAAAAAATATGCTTTCAGAATATGAAAAAGAAGAGGAATATTATGAAATACATATTAAAGCAGATTTATTAAAATTATTAGCTATAATAGCAAGAGAATATGATAGAAATAAAAATACTGAAACAAGCCATATCTTTGATAAATATAGGCACTCTATAGATTTAGCCATACAATATATTAATAAAAATTTTACAAAGAAATTATATATAGAAGATGTATGCTCAATAGCAATGATGTCAAATACATATTTTACATATCTATTTAAACAAATCACAAGCAAAACCTTTACAGAATACGTAAATGACCTACGTATAAGAATGGCTATTTATATATTAAAAATAAGATAATAATAAAAAAGGGTGAAAGAGATGTATAAGATAGCAATATTAGGTAGTGAAAATTCGCATGCAATTAATTTTGCAAAATTAATTAATGGTGGACATTTTATGCGTAATGGTAGACCTTATGCTGACTTTAAAGTTATAGGTGCATATGGATATGATGAAAAGGCAAATAAACAACTATTAAATGAGGGTGGAGTAGATAATATTGCAAAAGATTATGCAGAATATGTTGGGAAAGTAGATGCAGTTATGATAACAGCAAGGCATGGGAATGATCATTATAAATTTGCCAAACCATACTTAGAAGCAGGCATTCCAATGTTTATAGATAAACCTATTACAATAGATGAAGAAGAAGCCATAAGACTTGCAAAGACAGCAAAAAAGAAAAACATTCCCTTATCAGGTGGTTCATGTTGTGGGGTTGTAACAGGAACACAATATATGAAAAAACTTGTAAAAACACCTCCAGAACATATAGGTAATATTATTGGAGGTGCAGTAAGTGCCCCTATCAGTATGAAAAATGATTATGGAGGTTTTTATTTTTACTCACAACACCTTGTTCAAATTTCACTTGAGATCTTTGGATATAATATAAAATCAGTATATGCCTATGCAAGAGATAAAACAATTACAGCAATAACAAGATACGATAAATATGACATAACAAATCATTTTGGACCGGCAAGCTATTCCGCAACTATTTATGCCGATAAAAGGAATATATATAAAGACATAGATATATCTACTGATGGTTATGCTAAAGAAGTAGAAATATTTACTGACATGGTTAGATCCGGTATAATGGAACAATCGTATGTTGATTTTATAAAACCTGTTTTTGTTCTAAATACTTTAGAAAAATCAATAAACACCGGAAAAGAAATAAAGGTTAGAAACATTGACATATAAAGATATATAGATGTTTGATAAGTTATAACATATATTATATAAAACTCCTACAAGGATTTATTTATAAGACTTTGTAGGAGTTTTTTATAAAAATCAATATTGACTAAAATAAGACCATATAATATAATTAAGGAAAGTAAATGAAAGTATATATGAAATACAATGAAACAAAAGAATAAAATAAACAAAATCATATGTTTATTACTGAAAGGTAGCAATTGTTTATGTATGCAAGTATTGATTTAGGTACAACAGGAATGCAGTGTATACTTTTTAATCGTGAGGGTAAAATATTAAGGACATTTTATAAAGAATACCCTCTTATTATAAAAGGTAGATTAATAGAGCAAGATGCAAATTTATGGCGGGAGACTGCAAAGGAAGCACTAAAAGTTGTAGCAGAAGGGGAAAAGATAAAAGGTATTTCTATAAGTTCTCAGGGTATAACATTAGTACCAATTGATAAAGCAGGCAATCCTTTATCTAATGCGATTAGTTGGCTAGATAAAAGGGCAAAAAAAGAAAGTGACTATTTACAAGAACATTTTTCTAAGGAAGAGACATATGAAAAGTTAGGTCGGCAATTTAGGGAATCTTCAACCTTTTCTAAGATAATGTGGTTAAAAGAACATAATAATGAAATATATAAAAAAACATATAAATTCCTATTACCCTTAGATTATTTAAATTATAAATTTACACAAAAATGTGTAACAGATTATACTATGGCATCCGGGACAGGTGCTTTTAATATTCAAAAAAAAGAGTGGGATAAAGATATATTAAAGATTAGTAAAGTAGACCAAAGCAGGTTACCTGAAGTTAAGTGTATGGGTACGGATTTAGGACCTATACTTCCTGACATAGCAGACGAAATAGGGATTCCTAAAAGCACACATTTATTTTTAGGTGCCCAAGATCAAAAATGTGCTGCTATCGGTGCAGGCATAGCTGAAGGTATTTATACAATATCATTGGGGACAGCCACAGCTATTTCAAAAATTTCCAACTGTTTTAATATAAGTAATACTGATATACCTATGTAAGCTTTTGATGACAATAGATATATACATGAAGCAGTAATTAGCACAAGTGGGGCAGGATTAAAATGGCTACGAGATACACTTTTTGAAGGTAAATCCTATCATGAACTTGATGAAATGGTATTAAACTCACCAAAAGGTGCAAATGGGGTAAGCTTTATTCCAAACTTTACAGGTTCACAAGGTTTTATTTCACCTGAAGATTTTGCGACTATAAAAGGTATCACTCTTTCAACCCGAAAGGAAGATATTGTAAGAGCACTGCTTGAGGGGGTAGCGATACGGATAAAGGAATTAGTTGAATTATATAAACCACCAAAAGAACTGCGTCTATTTGGTGGTGGTGCAAATAGTCAGGTATGGTGCCAAATAATTGCAGATATTACTAAATTAAAGGTTGTAACATTAGAAACAAGTGAAACAGCAAGTGTAGGGGCTGCCGTTCTTGCATCATCTGGGGAAATTAAACCTCCTTTAATTAAAAAAATATATAAATGATAATAATGATATTTATAAGATTAGACAATTATTATGCTATTGATATTGACTAAATTAAAACCATATCGTATAATAAAAGTAACAAAATGAAACTGAATACGAAAGCTAACGAAATATAAAATTTATTTATCTTATCCTATTCAGTAAATAATTAAAAGTTAGTAATTATTCTAACAGAGAACTGTAGTTTAATTACAACTATATTACACAAGGAGGCTTACAATATCCTTAAAGCAGGAATATCAACAATCGATATTTCACCTAAAGAAGGAGTAAGATTAAAGGGTTATCCTCATGCAGAAAGAAGAAACACAGGGATACATGATCCCTTATATGCATCTTGTTTATATTTAAATAATGGTGATAAGGAAGTTATTATAGTTGCTGTTGATTTAATATACTTTGGTAAACAATATGTAAAAATACTAAGGGAAAGATTTAAAAAGGATATTATGTTCTGTGCAACCCATACACATTCGGGACCAACTGCACATGATTATATTTCTTTTACTACATCAAAAGATGAATTAGATGAGGAATATATTAAAGATTTAATAGATAATAAAATGGATAAGCTTATTAAAGAAGCAATGAAGAATACATTTGATGCAAAAATAGGTATTGAAATAGGATATTGTGGTGCTCAACAAGGTGTTGGGGGTAATAGAAGGATAAAAAATGGCTTACAAGATCCTTCAGTAAATGTATTGGCAATTAAGGATAATAATGATAAATTTAAAGCATGTTTTTATAGCTATGCATTACATCCTACATATTTACATGCGGAAAATACTAAAGTCTCGGCAGATTATTGTGGTTATGTAAGGCATTTTTTAAGTTTTGCTAAACCAGATATGATAACAGATGAAGGAATTATAATTGTAAATAAGAATAAAATAATTTACGTATGTAATAGAAAGAATATTGAAGTTGGGAAAAATGTACAAGACTTTGGGAATAATATCTTAGGACCCGGATTTGTTGATATACACTGTCATGCCGGTGGTGATGTTTGGGCACATGAAAGTCCTAAAAAGATGGCTCAATATCATCTAAAGTATGGAACAACAGGTATCTTATGTACACTTTACCGTGACTTAGGGCTTGAAGAAACCTTAATAGCTTTAAATAAAATTAAAGATGATATGAAAAAATGTTCATCTATATTAGGGGCTCATTTAGAGGGTCCCTATATAAACCCTAATTATGGTTCCGGGGCAGGCAAAACTAAACTCATAATTCCTAAAAAACAAGATTATCAAAAATTAATAGATACACAAGTTATTAGGCAGTGGACTGTTGCCCCCGAAATAACAAAGACTACGACTTTAATAGAAGATATGGTAGCAGCTGGAGTTGTTCCATCCCTTGGGCACTCTGAAGCAGAAGCCGATGAAGTATTTGAGGCAGTTAACAAGGGAGCTAAAATAGTTACACATTTTTTAAATGCTACAGGTTGTAAAAAAAGAAATACAATAGGCACAGGAATACTTGAGTTTAGATTTGATCATGCAGTATTATTATCTGATGATTTATATTATGAAATAATATGTGATAAAAATGGCATACACTTAAGAAAAGATATGATTAAATTAATACTTAAATATCTTGATATAGACAAGTTAGTTGCAATTACTGATGCTTGCACAGGTGGTATAGATGATGGTAGCGATGTAAATATTGTAGATGGTAGCATTAAAGGTAGTAAACTTACTATGTTACAGGTTGCAAAAAATCTTTTAGACTATAATCTGACTATACCTGAAATATTTAGAATTACATCTTTAAATCCTTCCTATGCTATTAATATGGAAGAGCAAATGGGAAGTTTAGAAAAAGGCAAATTGGCAAATATTATAGTAACAGATGATAAATTTTCCTTTGTAAAAGTATTAAAACAATAGGATTGATAGCTTAGCAAATTAATAAATTAACTTGCTTAATTAAATAGTTTAACCTTACAAATTTAACTTACTTTGTCAAGGAAGCCATTGTATATTTACTTATTTGTTGTTAGTATTATATGCGATGGCTTTTAATTTTAATTGAATTTAGGAGTTGATAGAAATGAAAGATATAAAAATATTTAATGCCAATATTGTAACACCATATAGGATTATAGAAAATTCCTCTATAATAATAAAAGATGGGAAAATTGCAGGTATTGAAGAAGGTAGTGTTGAATTAAGTAATGCAATAGGGATAGATGCAAACTTTAATTATCTATCAGCCGGATTTATAGATATACATACTCATGGGGCTGGTGGTAGTGATTTTATGGATGGATCTATTGATGCATATACTTGTGCAGCAGAAATGCATGCTAAGCACGGTACAACTTCAATGGTACCAACTACACTTACAAGCACTAACGAAGAATTAAAAAATACTTTTGAGGTTTTTAAAGCTGCTAAAGTTGCTAATACTAAAGGGGCACAACTTTTAGGTTTGCATTTAGAGGGACCATATTTTTCTATGGAGCAAAAAGGGGCACAAGATCCACGTTATATTAAAAATCCTAAAAAGTCAGAATATGAAGAAATTTTATCTTGGTCAGATGATATTATACGATGGAGTGTTGCACCAGAATTAGAAGGTGCATGCCAATTTGCAAGGGACATACAAAAAAAAGGTATACTTCCATCAATTGCACATACAAATGCTATTTATGAACAGATAGAAAAAGCATATGAAGATGGTTTTACTCATGTCACACACCTATACTCAGGTATGTCGGGAGTAATGCGGATTAATGCATTTCGTTATGCCGGTGTAATAGAAAGTGCATATATTATTGATGAAATGACGGTTGAAATAATTGCTGATGGGATACACTTACCGGCAAGTTTACTAAAACTCATATATAAAATAAAAGGGGCAGATAAGATAGCCTTAGTGACAGATTCCATGAGGGGAGCAGGAATGCCTGAAGGAGAAAGCATTCTTGGAAGTTTAAAAGATGGTCAAAAGGTTATTATAGAAGATGGTGTAGCTAAACTTACTGATAGGACAGCATTTGCTGGAAGTGTAGCAACAACCGATAGATTGGTTAGAAATATGATAGAATTAGCAGATGTACCCCTAAGCAAAGCTGTACAAATGATGACTATAACACCCGCAAAGATTATTGGGGTATCTAAGCAAAAGGGAAGCTTGACCCTTGGTAAGGATGCAGACCTTGTAATCTTTGATAAGAAAATTAATATAAAGATGACTATAGTAAAGGGTAGGGTCGTTTATAATAATTTATAAAAAAAAGAAGGATTTTCCTATTTTGTGTAGAATATATCCTATATTAAGCTAAATAAACTTAGATGGGGGTAACAAAACAATGGAAATACTTAAAGTTTCATCTAAATCTAATCCAAATTCTATAGCAGGAGCATTAGCAG
>CAZRSG010000001.1:8406-16058 GCA_964602705.1 uncultured Oscillospiraceae bacterium | reverse complement strand
TTAGGGAAAAAGGAGTTGCAGAAATTCAAGCTATAGGAGCAGGAGCAATTAATCAATCTGTAAAAGCAATAGCAATTGCAAGAGGTTTTTTAGCACCCTCCGGTACTGATTTAGTATGTATTCCGGCATTTACAGACATACTAATTGATGGGGAGGAAAGAACGGCGATTAAACTTATAGTGGGACCGAGATAAGGTAAAGAGAAAGCAAAAAAGTTAATAATTTTACTGTGCAGAAAATCTTATATACAATATTGATTTTTTGCACTTTTTTTAAAAACATATGTTATAATAAATACATTATATATTTGACTATACATAGGAGGAAATCTCAAATGGAACAAATAAGAACATTAAAACAAGTAAGGGACTACATACCAAATAAAGAAAGAATGTTTTATTCAGCAAATCATGATGAAATAGCTGCCGGGGCAACTACAGATATATATTTTATAAGAACCCAAGAAATTTTAAAACATTTAAATCTTGAAAATACTATTGTTACAGCGGAAATTTTTGGGCGAAATGATGGGATGTTTAGCGGAATTGGTGAAGTTTTAAATGTTTTAGCCGATAAAGATATAGAAATATGGGCAATTAAAGAAGGTGAAACTTTTAAGACCAAGGAAACATTGGTAAGAATAAAGGGTAAATATAGTGAATTTGGAATATTTGAAACTATAATTCTTGGATCATTAGCCAGTTCTTCTGGATGGGCGACTGCAGCTATGGAATGCAAGGAGGCATGTAAGGGAAAACCCTTTATTTGTTTCGGCTCTCGTCATATTCATCCGGCTGTATCAACTGTTATGGAGAGGGCTGCTATTATTGGTGGGGCACAAAATGCAAGTAATATTTTAGCTGCAAAAATTATGGGACGTGAACCATCGGGAACTGTGCCACATGCTGCATTTTTAATAGGTGGTGATACACTAACGATTGCTGAAACTTATAATAATATTATGGAAGAACAAGCACCCAGAATAATTCTTGTAGATACATATAAAGATGAGGTAGAAGAAAGTTTAAATGTAGCAAATCTTTTAAAAGATAAACTTGACGGAATTAGATTAGACACACCGAGTGAACGTGGTGGGGTTACACCGGGATTGGTAAAGGAAGTAAGGATGAAGTTAGATTTGGCAGGTTATAAGCATGTTAAAATTTTCGTATCAGGTGGATTGACACCGGAAAGGATAAAGTTACTTGCAGAAAGCGGGGCAGATTCTTTTGGAATAGGAAGTTACATATCAGGGGCACCAGCTATAGAAATGACTATGGATTTAAAAGAGGTTAATGAAAAATCAGTTGCTAAGCGTGGGAGGCTTCCGGGATTAATAGATAATCCTAAATTAATTAAAATGAAGTAAGCAATTGAAAAGGGAGGATATATTTGACAAGAATATTAAGACATGCAAGTATACTTTTAATAATCATATTTCTGTTATCATCATGTTCATATAAGCCAGAAGTAAAAAACCCTGATATTCTTGAAGATAGGCCTATTAGGGAAGGAGTAATAGATGAAGGCGATAAAATTGTTAAAGGCGGGATATTAAAACTTCAATCTACAAAACCGGATACTTTTAATCCATTACTTACAAATAATAATATGGGTAACGCCCAAATTTTGGGATTAATGTTTGAAGGCTTGTTAGCATATAATGACGATTTTACTTTAAAACCTTTATTGGCAGAAAGATGGGACATTTCGTCTGATGGTAAGGTTTGGACATTTCACTTAAAGCAAAATGTACGTTGGCATGATAATGCACCTTTTACAGCAGAAGATGTAAATTATTCTATGAGACTTATTATGAATAATAAATATAATTCAATATACAAATTTAACACCCAATACATTTCAAGTTTTAGTATAATAGATAAATACACGTTTAGGGTTGTTTTAAATAGGTCATATAGCAACTTCTTAAATATAATGACTTTTCCGATTATAGCCAAGCACCAATTTGAAGGTAAAGAAGATATGGCAGATAATATGGACTTTAAACCTATTGGTACCGGTCCTTATAAATTTAGTGAATTTAGTTCAGCAAAAGAAATAAATTTAACTGTTAATACTGAATGGTGGAATGAAAACACTCCTTATATAGATACTATTATAGTAAAGATTCTTCCTGATGCTGAAACAGTTATACATTCTTTTGATGCAAAAGAAGTTGATGTGGTTCCAACAAAAGAAATTGATTGGGATAAGTATAATGCAAAAAAAAACATAGAAATTAAAGAATTTATGACAAATCAATATGAATTTATAGCAATAAATTTTAGAAATAAAGTTTTACAAGACCTTGCTGTTCGTAAAGCTATGGCATATGCAATAGATAAGGAAAAGATAATTAAAGAGATTTTATTGGGTCATGCTTATAAAACAGATGTACCCCTTAATACTAAATCTTGGCTTTATAGAGATGAATATGAATTATATAATTACAATATTGAAAAGGCAAAAAAAATATTGGAGGATGGGGGTTGGATAGATGTAAATAATTGTGGAATTTTAGAAAAACAAGTAGACGGTATAAAAACACAATTAAGCTTTAAAATATTGACAAATGATGACAATCAATTAAGGGTTAATGTTTTAAGAAATATAGCCAATCAGTTAAGGGCTATTGGGATGAATGTTATAGATGAAAATGTAGAATGGTCAACAATAAAATCTGCATTAGAGGGGAAAAATTTTGATGCTATACTAACTGGGATAGATTTATACCCTAACTCAGAAATGGCATTTGCTTTTCATTCGTCTGAAATAAGAAATGGGCAAAACTATATTTCCTATAATGATTTATTAATGGATAATTTGATTGAAGCTGCTATAGGGGCAGTTGATAATCAGGAAAAGATACAGGCATATAAAAATTTACAGAACCATATTATAGACCAACTTCCCTATATAAGCTTATATTTTACAAGCTCTGCAATTTTATATAATAGTAAATTAAAAGGAAGTATTAGTCCGACATTTTTTAATATTTATGAAGGAATTGAAAATTGGTATATGGTAAAGTAAATTACAAGATAAAATGTTAGGCTTTTGCCTTGCAAATAATTATCTTTGCCCCAAGATATGCTTGTTGACAACATACAATTAAATTGCTATAATTAAATTTGAAAATTACAGAACAATACATTTGCCGAAATGGTGGAACTGGCAGACACGCTATCTTGAGGGGGTAGTAACCACAAAGTTGTGCGGGTTCGAATCCCGCTTTCGGCACCATTAAAAACTTAAAAATGCTGTAGGTTTTGAGCCAATATCAAGACAAAAAGATAATATACAGTAATTGATATTTATTAGAATTTAAAATGCAAATCGAGTAAGTCAGATGATCGCGGGTACAAAACCGAAAGGTTGTACACGAGGAAAGTCCGAGCTCCGTAGGGCAGGGTGCTGGGTAACTCCCAGTGGAGGCGACTCTAAGGAAAGTGCAACAGAAATATACCGCCGGTGGTGTCAGAGATTGGATGTCAGAGGTCAGATAAATTTATAATAAGTTTTAGAATTCTGATTTGTGACTTCCAATTTCCGGCACCTGCTTGGTAAGGGTGGAAAGGTGAGGTAAGAGCTCACCAGCAATTAGGTGACTAATTGGCTATGTAAACCCCATCCGGAGCAACATCGTATAGAGGGAGAGTAAAGTTTGCCCGACGTTCTCCCCGGGTAGATGGCTTGAGTTATGCAGTAATGCATGGCCTAGATAGATGATCATTTGATACAGAACTCGGCTTATAGACTTGCTCGAATTACATTAATTAAGGATTGAGACTAAATATGGGACTAAAAAGACAGTTGGAACAGAGAATTTGGGACATGGAAAAGGTGGCACAGGCTTTTGATATTGATCCATTTGATATATTTTTATTAGGAGGATCAGCTTGCATATTGGGTGGCTATATAGAGAGGGCAACCAGAGATTTTGATTTTATAGATTTAAATTACTCTTCAAAATTGGGTCGGGTTTTTTCTTTATTAAGGGATTTTGATATGTTAGAATATGAAAGTACCTTAATAGCACCAACATATAAAAAACGAGCTCATAAATTAGATAAGTTCAAGTATCTGAATATTTTTCTTTTATCACCGGAAGATATAATTATTAGCAAGATAATAAGATTAGAAGATAAGGATATTGAGGATATTGATAGACTTATAAATATATCTAATAAAAAATTAATTAATCAACTTATAGATGAAGTATTATTAAGAGATAATTTATATAAATCTAAAAAGGAACAATTCTTAAAAAATATACCTTGGTTTAAGGAGAAATATGATGTATAGGATAGTATGTGAAAGTTATGAAAATTATAAAAGGGACTTTTATTTGGATGAGGATAATTATCGTTATGAAATAATTAGGCCTTTGGAATTAATTATGGATTTATCCTTATATAATAAGGAAAAGAATAATAAAACAATAAATTATCAAAAGTTAGAACATTTTGTATATTTGTTAAAAAACAATATAGAAAAATACCCTAACAACAAGTCATTTCTATGGAGTCTTGAGTCAAGAGGAATTTATGGAAAAAATTATAATGTTTTATCTACTGAAGAATTTAATGAATTGCAGAAGATTATTAATATGTTTCTTAAACTTGCATATTGGGATGAATAACTTATTATTTTATAAAATTAAGGCAGATTACAATATTTTATTAATATAATAATTAAATAAATTACATTTCACATATTTCAAATAATTTCTTTTTAAAAGTTTCATATATATTTATTCTGATTTCATATTTTAAACAATAATATTATTTACAGATATTTATAGAAACCACTTGTTATTAACAGGTGTTTTTTTCTTTAAATTGTGATAAAATAAAAATAAAATTAATAGAGGGAGGATATATGCAAAACTTGGATATAGAATTTAAAAAAGAACAGGCTATTTTAGTAGGGGCTCATAGCGGAAATAAAGAGAAAATATTAGACGATTCGACTGAAATAACACTTGAAGAATTAGAACGTTTGGCAGATACAGCCGGTGCTGAAGTATTAGCTACTACATTACAAAATCGGCCTTTTATTCACCCAACAACTTATATTGGTCAAGGTAAGGTTGAAGAACTAAAAGAAACATGTCTTAACCTAAATGCTAATCTTCTTATTTTTGATGATGAATTAAGCGGCTCTCAGATAAGAAACCTTGAAAAAATAATAGGTGTTAAGGTTATAGATAGGAGTATGCTTATATTAGATATATTTGCAAAAAGAGCAAAAACAAAAGAAGGGAAGATACAAGTTGAATTAGCACAATTAAATTATATGTTGCCCCGGTTAACAGGAATAGGTTCTGACCTATCAAGGTTGGCGGGTGGTATTGGAACCAGAGGACCGGGCGAAAGTAAATTAGAAACAGATAGAAGACATATTCGTAGGAGAATAAAATTTTTAGAAGCAGAACTTAGAAAAATTAAACGGCATAGGAAAGTATTAGTTAATAGCCGACGAAAGGATAATTTACCGGTTGCTGCTTTAATAGGATACACAAATGCAGGGAAATCTTCTTTAATGAATATTTTATCAAATTCAGGAGTATTTGTTGAGGATAGGCTTTTTGCAACATTAGACCCTACTGTAAGAAGTGTTACCTTAAAAGATAATCAAAAGATATTGCTTATAGATACTGTAGGTTTAATTAGAAAACTACCTCATCACCTTATAGAGGCATTTAAATCTACTTTAGAGGAAATAGTTGATGCAGATGTTTTATTACATGTTATAGACTCTAATAGCCCTGAGATAGAACACCATATACAAGTAGTAAATAACATTTTAAAAGAATTAGGAGCCATAGATAAGCCTATTATTAATGTTTATAATAAAATTGATTTGAATAAAAATAATATATTAGTAAATTATTATACGGAATTAGCCTATTCTAATGTTGAAGTATCAGCTATCACAGGTCAAGGTATAAGTGATTTGTTAAGAGAAATCGAAAAAGTATTATCTAAAAGGACCCAAAGGGTTAAGTTATTCATACCATATATAGAGGCTAAACTAAAAAGTGAAATACATGATTATGGACAAGTAATAAGTGAAAAATATCAGCCAGAAGGGATTGTTATGGAAGCCAAGGTAGATGATATTTTATACGCAAATATTAAAAACTTTATAATGCAATAGTTGAAGGGAGTATACAAGTATAATGCACGCAAAAGAAAATATAAGAAATATAGCAATAATAGCCCATGTAGATCATGGTAAAACAACATTGGTAGATGCCATGTTAAGACAAACAGGTATTTTTAGAGAAAATGAACAAGTTGTAGAAAGGGTACTTGACTCTGATGATATAGAAAAAGAAAGAGGAATAACAATACTATCAAAAAATACATCAGTTATCTATAAAGGTATAAAAATTAATATTGTCGATACCCCGGGACATGCTGATTTTGGTGGTGAAGTAGAAAGAATATTAAAAATGGTGGATAGTGTCTTATTATTAGTTGATGCATTTGAAGGATGTATGCCACAAACACGTTTTGTTTTAAGTAAGGCATTAGGTCTTAATCTAAGACCAATTGTAGTAATAAATAAAATTGATCGCCCTATAACACGACCTAATGAGGTAATAGATGAAATTTTAGACCTTTTCATTGAATTAGGTGCAGATGATGAACAATTAGAATTTCCTGTAATATATACCTCATCAAGGCAAGGATATTCAACTACTAAGCTTAGTGATAAGGGTTCTGATTTGACCCCTTTATTTGAAACCATTATAAAAGAGGTAGCAATACCCCAGGGGAAATTGGAAGAACCACTACAAATGCTTGTCTCTAATATTGACTACAATGACTATGTAGGTAGGATAGCTATTGGTAAGATAGAACGAGGACGAGTAAAAAATGGACAACATATTACACTTTGTGCGAAGGATGCAAATAGGACAAATATAAAAATTGGAACCCTATATCAATTTAAGGGTTTAAATAGGGTAGAAACTGATGAAGCAGGGGTAGGTGATATAGTTGCAATATCTGGAATTTCTGATATTAAAATAGGTGAAACAATATGTGATGTAGATTTTCCTGATCCCTTACCCTTTATAGAAATAGATCAACCAACAATTTCTGTAACTTTTAGTGTAAATGACAGTCCCTTTGCAGGAACAGAAGGTCAGTTCGTAACCTCAAGACATCTGAGGGAACGATTATTTAAGGAAATAGAAACAAATGTAAGTATGCGGATAGAAAAAATGGAGACACCGGATTCATTTAAGGTATCAGGTAGAGGTGAATTACATATCTCGATATTAATAGAAAATATGAGAAGAGAGGGTTATGAATTTCAAGTCTCCGGACCGGTAGTTATATATAAAGAATGTGATGGGAAAACAACTGAACCAATAGAAAGATTAACAATAGATGTTCCTGAAGAATTTATGGGAACTGTGATTGAAAAACTGGGAACACGTAAAGGTGAGTTGTTAAATATGACATCAACAAAATCAGGTTATATGAGGGTAGAATTTAAAATTCCTGCAAGGGGATTGATAGGTTACCGGTCTGAATTTATGACAGATACAAAAGGAAATGGGATTATAAATCATACTTTTGAAAATTACGAACCTTATAAGGGAGATATTCCAAGCAAAAATCGGGGTTCAA
>CAZRSG010000001.1:6576-8396 GCA_964602705.1 uncultured Oscillospiraceae bacterium | reverse complement strand
TTTACTGTTTTTCTGGCACTGCTTGAATATTCGAGAGTACAGTCGTCGTAGCATAGTGCAAACCTCTTATATGTTTTTGACCGGCTTCGGCATACGCCGGGAGGGTTTTACAGAGAGAGAAGGTTTTTCAATAATCGCCTTTGAAACCGGAGAAGCTGTTCCCTATGGCTTACACAATGCTCAACAAAGGGGGCGTCTCTTTGTTGGTCCAAATACTAAGGTATATAAGGGTATGATAGTAGGTGAAAGTGCAAGAGATGAAGATATTTCAGTAAATGTATGTAAAAAGAAGCATGCAACCAATATAAGGGCAGCCGGTTCTGATGAGGCACTAAAATTAACACCTGCTAAAAGCTTTTCATTAGAACAAGCTTTAGAATATATTGCTGATGATGAACTTATAGAAGTAACACCAAAAAATATCCGACTTAGAAAAAGACAATCAAAATTAAATTAAGTAGGACTATGAAAAGGGGAAACAAAATGAAAGAATATATAATGGAATCATTAAAATTATTATGGAATCATATTATAACGATAATAATAACTTTAGTATTTATGTGGCCTTTTGCTTGGCTTATATCAAAAACACAGGGCTTATACATATATAGCTGTGTTATGATTTTTATATATTGGTCATTAATCTATTCTGATGCTTGGGATATAGCAAGCAAAGATGGCAGGTCCTATAGTACAAGCAAACAATATAAGTTAAAAGGACTTGTAATAGGTTTAGTGGCAGACCTTTTAAATATAATACTTTTTGTTTTGTTTTATATGGGTAAATTAGGACTTTTAAATTTTGATATTATGAACTTTATATATAGGGTTTGGATGGCTATGTTTTTAGGAGTCTTTGAAAAATTAGGCGAGAAAGGCATCTGGGTATTTGGACTGCCTGTTTTAGTTTTTCCCGTAGCAGCTACTTTTGGCTACATAGCAGGAATGTATAAGTTTGGTATCTTGGATAACATTGCAAAACTTATTAGAAAAGTAACCAGGGAGAAACAGAAATAATATTATTAATCATACTACTTCTATTATAGGAATATTTTATAATATATATTATGAATAGGAGCGGGTAAAATGATAATAATAATAAAGAGAACAAGTTTATTACTTTTACTAATTATTTGCATTATTTCATATGGAATATTTCAAATACATTTTAAAGGGGTAATGCCTACGACTGCACTACCCACAACTAATAAAGTAATAGTTCTTGATGCTGGGCATGGCTATCCGGATGGTGGGGCAACAGGAACAACAGGGCTTATGGAAAAGGATGTAAACTTAATTATAACAAAAAACCTTCAGGCTTTAATTGAGCAGGGTGGGGGAAGTGTTATACTTACAAGAACAGACGATAACTCTATACATGACCCAAACAAAACAAGTATAAAGGAACAAAAGATATCAGATTTGGAAAATAGGGTTAAGATAATGAATGAAAGTAAGGCTGATATATTTGTAAGCATACACCTTAATAAATTTAGCCAATCTCAATATTATGGTGCTCAAGTTTTTTATTCAATAAATGATGAGGAAAGTAAAATATTAGCCGAAAGCATTCAAACTGAACTTAAGAACAATATAGATAATGAAAATAAAAGAGAAGTGAAACCGGCTGATCAGGGTATATTTATACTTAAAAATGCAAATATTCCGGCAGTAATAGTAGAGTGTGGTTTTTTATCAAACCCTGAAGAAGAAGGATTGTTAGCTACAGATAAGTATCAAAAACAAATAGCTTGGGTAATTTACCGTGGGTTAACACAATATTTTTATAACAGGAGGAATTAATGACGGCCTATTTTAAT
>CAZRSG010000001.1:5703-6566 GCA_964602705.1 uncultured Oscillospiraceae bacterium | reverse complement strand
AATCTATTAGCATGTATAAATAGTAAAGGTAAACTAATACGCTTATTTTGGCCTTATATAGACAGGGAGCAACATATAGAAGATTTTAAAATGGGCATTTGCAATATAGAGGATGGAAATATGACAACATGGCTTGATGATGAAGATGCCGGTTGGGTATCTAAACAAAACTATAGTGAAAACAGCAATGTTTTACAAAGTAAATATATTAATAAATCTTTAAATTATCAAATAACTTCTACTGATGCAGTCACTATTAAAGAAGATATATTGATAAAAAATCTGAAAATAAAAAATCTTGGAACAAGTATAAAAAACTTAAATTTTATTATTTATGCAAATTTTATAAGTAATACACATAATTTAAGGAGTACATTTTTTGATTTTGATTTGGATTGTTTAGTATATTATAAGCCGAATTCATACATTTCTATATCGGGAAGTAAGAAGGTTACAGATTTTCAAATAACAAATAATCCGTACGATGCAGCTATTCAATCTAAATTTTATGGAATAGATGACATAGGTATGGTATCTGAGGGTGTTCAATCATGGCAACTTGGAAATATTTTACCGGGTGAGGAAAAAGATATTAACATATATATATCTTGTGCCCCATCAATTGCAGATCTAAGGAAAAAACTATCAGCCATAAAAAACAAAGATTTTAATTATACTATAAATTCAATAAATGAATATTGGTTTAGCTATTTAAGGAACTCCAAACAAGTAAAATCAAACAATAAAGAATTAGACTCACTTTATTATCGTTCACTACTTGTATTAAAGTTAATGTCTGATGAGGAAACCGGTGGTATATTAGCAGCACCTGAAATTGATGAGAACTTTACACGTTGCGGTAG
>CAZRSG010000001.1:285-5693 GCA_964602705.1 uncultured Oscillospiraceae bacterium | reverse complement strand
TGGATATTGTTGGGCTAGAGATTCTACCTTTATTACACCGGCATTAGATAAGGCAGGGCATGGTGATATGGTCAGTAAATTTTATAAGTGGGTAATAAAAACCCAATCGCATGATGGTAGTTGGTACCAAAGATATAATATAGATGGGAATATTGCCCCATCATGGGGGATGCAAATAGATGAGGTTGGAAGCTTAATATGGGGAATCTTACAACATTATGAAACAAATCACAATATAGATTTTCTTAATGAAGCTTGGAAAACTATAAAAAATGCCGCAGATTTCTTAACAAGCTTTATAGATGATGAAAACAAACTACCAAAAGCATGTTATGATTTATGGGAAGAAAGGTTTGGCCAGCATACATATTCATGTGCTGCTGTATATGCCGGATTAAATGCAGCAATAAAAATAGATAAAATTTTAGATAAAAATTATTATAAAAAGGATAAATGGTACAATGTAGCAAGGCAAGTTAAGGAAGCCATTGAGACAATCTTATTTGATGATAGCAGGAAGATATTTTATAGGGCAATAAATTCTACACTAGAAGATTGGGGGTTTTCAGGGTATGGGGGTAGAAAAGAAATTATAGTAAACTCCAAAGGATATAAAAGATGGGTATCGAATTATGATATTATGATAGATGTAAGCCTTTTAGGTTTAGTAATTCCATTTAAACTTTTTAATTGCTATGATGAAAGAATTGTAAATACTGCTATAGCTATTGAAGAAAAACTTACTAATCATAAGGTTGGAGGAATAAAACGATATGAAACAGATAATTATATTGGTGGGAACCCGTGGATAATAGCTACATTGTGGCTTGCACTTTACTACATAGAGATAAAAGAATATGAGAAGGCTAAGGAAAACTTATTGTGGGTAGAAAGGCACAAGACATATTTAGGCCTATTAGCTGAACAAGTAGACAAGGATACCGGTAAACCTGCTTGGGTTATTCCCCTTTCTTGGTCACATGCCATGTATATATTAGTTTATCTGAAATTATTAGACAGGGGGCTAATCTAATAAACATTTAAAAATAAGATAAAGCAAAAATGAAAGAGGGGTCAAAATGGCAAAAATTAAAACAAGATTTGTATGCCAGGAATGTGGTAGTGTATCACCTAAATGGCTTGGAAAATGTCCATCTTGCAATAATTGGAACACCATAGTAGAGGAATTTATTGCAAAAGAAAGTAAGTCTGATAAGACAAAGGCTTTTGGTATTTCTATTGATAATAAACCAGAATCTATACTTAAGGTAGAAACTAAAGATTTTCCACGTTTCTCTACAGGTTCTTTAGAATTAGATAGGGTGCTTGGGGATGGTGTTGTTCCGGCTTCATTAGTTTTAATGGTAGGGGATCCTGGAATAGGTAAATCAAGTCTTATTCTTCAAGTATGTGCCTATATTGCTGAAAGGCAAGGAAAGGTTCTATATGTAACAGGTGAAGAAAGTGTCAGACAGATTAAGCTGAGGGCAGATAGACTAAATGCTTTAAATGAAAATTTATACATATTAAGTGAAAGTAACCTTGATCTTATTGAAAAATATGCTATTGAATTGGAGCCAAAACTATTAGTTATAGATTCAATACAAACAGTATTTAGACCTGATATTCAAAGTGCTCCGGGCAGTGTAAGTCAAGTTAGGGAAAGTGCAGTACAATTATTAAGACTTGCTAAAAGCAATTATATATCAACATTTATAGTTGGACATGTAACAAAAGAAGGTTCATTAGCAGGACCAAGAGTTTTAGAACATATCGTTGATACGGTATTATACTTTGAGGGAGATATGAATTTACAATATAGGGTCCTAAGGGCTGTTAAAAATCGATTTGGAAGCACTAATGAAATTGGACTTTTTGATATGAAGGCGGAAGGCCTAATAGACGTTCCTAATCCATCCGAAATGTTTTTATCTGAACGACCTATTAATGTAGCCGGTAGTGTTGTTATACCAACTATTGAAGGAACACGCCCTTTATTAGTAGAAATACAAGCCTTAGTAAGCAATTCTACTTACATGCAACCAAGAAGAACGGCAGATGGGATAGATATAAAAAGGATTCAATTATTACTGGCAGTTTTAGAAAAAAGAAGTGGTATTATATTTAGTAATTGTGATGTATATGCCAAGGTTGCAGGTGGAATAACTGTTGATGAGCCGGCGATAGACCTTGGGCTTGCAGTTGCCCTTGCTTCCAATTTAAGAAATACTTGTACTGATAGCACAGCAGCAATATTCGGTGAAGTAGGGTTGGCAGGAGAAGTAAGGGCTGTTACTCATGTTGAGAAGCGGGTAAGGGAGGCAGAAAAGATGGGCTTTAAGAAAATCATTCTTCCAAAAGCTAATTTAAATAATATTACAAAACAAACAAAAATAAACTTGATTGGAGTTAAGTCAGTAAGTGATGGACTTAAAGAAGCAATGAGCTGAACTTTAAGCCTATAAATCAACCTTGAAATTTTATTAATCCTACTTAATTTTACCAATTACAATCCTGTTACAAGTGTTGACATCAATATAGGATTGGTGTTATAATAAATGATTTTTGACAATTTACCAAGTTTATAGTATAATAAAATAATGTTAAGCTAATAATCATATTATAAGACAAGATTAAATATTATAATCTATTATAATAGAGGGAGGAATGTAAATATGTATGATATCGGCGATAAAATAGTATATCCTATGCACGGGGCCGGTATAATTGAAGCAATTGAAGAAAAAGAAATACTTGGTGAAAAGCAAAGATACTATATTATGAAAATGCCTATCGGAGATATGAAAGTAATGATTCCCATTAAAAATATTAAAGATATAGGCATAAGAGAAATAATTGATGGTAAAGAAGCTGAGGGTGTCATCCAGATTTTTAAATGTGCACAAACAGAAATGTGTAATAACTGGAACAAAAGGTATAGAGAAAACATGGTAAAGATTAAAAGTGGTAACATATATGAGGTTGCGGAAGTTGTTAAAAATCTAATGCATAGAGATAAAGAAAAAGGCCTTTCTACAGGAGAAAGAAAGATGCTTAATAATGCTAAACAGATTTTGATAAGTGAATTAGTATTGGTAAAAGATATAGACCATGAAGAATTAGAAGATATTATAGATAAAATGGTAGTAGAACAAATTGCAGAAGCAGAATAAAGCATTAATTATTATAATAAATGTATAAGGAGGTGAAGATTAAATGCTTGATAGAAAAACAAAATTAATCCTATTTATAGTTGCTTGTGTAATCAGTATACTTTTTTTAGTAATTTTCTTAGGTGATTTATTTAATACATACCAGATAGAAGCCTATGGATCAATAATAAAAACATCTTTTTATATAGGGGCTATTTTTTTGGGAGGAACTTTTTTTTATTTTATCGAACTGATAATAATACATATTTTATATAAAATTTTAAAGTTAATAAAAGGTAGGCTTAAGTATAAAACTTCATATGAAATATTATCTGTTTCCTTAGGACTTATTTTAGGTTTAATTATTGCAAATCTTTTATCATTTTCTATTATTAATATTCCAAAAGTAGGAACACCATTATCTATTTTTTTAAATATAAGTTTAGGATTTTTAGGTTCATTTATAGCTATAAGCAAAAATGAGGAAATAGGCAAAACTTTATTTTCAATTAAAAAGGCAGATAAGCAAATATATGGCTGTAAACTTCAGGGCAAAATCCTCGATACAAGTGTTATAATAGATGGTAGAATATTAGATATTTGTAAGGCAGGATTTATTGAAGGCCCCTTAATAATACCTATATTTATATTACATGAATTGCAACATATAGCTGATTCAGCAGATAGTCTTAAAAGAAACCGTGGACGTAGGGGCTTAGATATTTTAAATATAATTCAAAATGATTTGGACCTACCTGTTGAAATATTAGAAGATACATTTGAAGATATAGTAGAAGTGGATAGTAAATTGGTTAAACTTGCCGAACAAATGGAGGGTATAATTATTACCAATGACTATAACTTAAATAAAGTAGCTAAATTTCAAGGTGTTTCAGTATTGAATATTAATGAACTTGCAAATGCAGTAAAGCCTGTTGTCCTTCCGGGTGAAGTGATGAAAGTTCAAGTTGTAAAGGATGGCAAAGAAAATGGACAAGGAATAGCGTATTTGGATGATGGTACAATGGTAGTAATAGAAAGTGGTAAACGGTTTATAAATCATTATATAGAAGTCCTTGTTACAAGTATCCTTCAAACATCAGCAGGAAAAATGATTTTTGCAAAACCACGATATTCAATTGAAAAAGTTGTATAAATAAAAAGAAACTATAAAATTTATTATTAGAGCGGTTTCTAAACCGTTCTAATTTTTTTAAAAGATATTAAAATGTGAGAGTGGTAAAATGAAATTTAATAAAACTAATAAAAGACCGAAAAAAGACATAAAAAACTTATTCTGTACAGCGATAATTCTTGCTGCCGGTCAGGGAAATAGGATGGGAACATCTACTAACAAGCAATACTTGAATTTAAATCATCTGCCTATTTTATCATATACATTACAGGCATTTGAATCCTCAATTAGGGTAAATGAAATTATAATACTTGTCCGTGAAGAAGATATTATAATATGCAAGGAAATTGTTGAAGATTTTAATATAAAAAAAGCTAAAAAGATTATAGTAGGGGGTAAAGAAAGATATAATTCGGTTTATAATGGCTTGCAAGAAATAGACAAAAGGACTAATATTGTTGCAGTTCATGATGGTGCAAGACCCTTAATCAAACCTGAAGATATTAATTTTGTTATAGATATGGCATACAATTATGATGCTGCTATCTTAGGTGTTAAGGTTAACGATACAATAAAAACTGTTAATGACGATAATTGTGTAATGAACACCCCAGAAAGAGATAAACTTTGGACGATACAAACACCACAAGCGTTTAAATTAGAAATCTTAAACAAAGCCTATGAAAAGGCAATTGAAAATAATATTTTTTCCACTGATGATAGTATGCTTGTGGAACAAATAGGCTACACTGTAAAAGTTGTTGAAGGTAGCTATAGTAATATAAAAATTACAAACCCTGAAGATATTATTTTTGCCGAGGCATTATTGCAAATGGAAAATAGTGATTTACACTAAGAAACTAATCATTTATCCTATAATGTTATAGCATTGTAGGATAAATGATTGCTTATTTTATTAGACAAACTTTTTTAACCTTTCAGATACTAATTTCTGTGCTGTTTTTGTTATTGCTATACCCCCTTGTGAGGTTTCTTTAAGTGAACAAGGCATATCTTTACCAACCTGGTCCATTGCCAAAATTACTTCCTCTAAAGGTATTATACTTTTAATTCCTGAAAGTGCCATATTAGCACTTGTTATTGCAATAGAACTTGAAGTT
>CAZRSG010000001.1:0-275 GCA_964602705.1 uncultured Oscillospiraceae bacterium | reverse complement strand
TACTAAACCACCAACCGGATCACAAACTAAACCCATTATAGACTTTAAAGCTAAGGCAGCAGCATCTTCACCTTGTTCCTTACTTCCGTCTAAAAGACTTACCATTCCTGCAGCTGCCATTGCAGCGGCACTACCACATTCAGCTTGACAACCACCTTCTGCACCTGATAATGAAGCATTTTTTGCAATCTGCATACCGATATCTCCTGCAACAAATAAGGCATCAACAATTTTATCATCATCTATACCCTTAGTTTCTGCCACTGCTATTAAGA